>CAYGTM010000128.1:0-6633 GCA_964352795.1 uncultured Phycisphaera sp. | reverse complement strand
CTCGAACACCCTCCCCAGCCCCACACTCCCCACCACGCACGCCGCGGCCAGGCCGAGTTGGGCCAGCACGCCGCTCACGAGCATGGGCAGGACGCACATCGCCAGGCCGGCAACGAGGATGGCCGGGCGGTCGGCCTTCTTGCCGTAGATGAGCAAGGCCATGCCCAGCAGGCCGATGCCCAGGGCGACGGCGATCTCGAGGGTGGACATCGATGAGAAGAGGCCGGGCATGCCCTTGGTATCGGGTCGGCGTGGGGCGGGGTTGCACGGGATCAGTGGTTATCGGGAGAAGGAAGCGCGGTGTTGAGCGTGACGCTCTCAGGCGTCGATCTGCCGCACCTTGAGTTGGATGCCGTCGGCCGACACCACGCGCACCCGAGCATCCTTCGAGATGTACCCGCTTTCGGCCACGGCGTCGTGGCGCTGGCCGTCGATCTTGACCACACCGATAGGCCGAAGGTCGGTCTGGGCGCTGCCCTCCTGGCCCACCAGCGCGATTCTCTGAACGTGGGAGGCGTTGGCCTGGATGGCTTCGGGACCATGCGGATCGGGGTTGCTCAGGATCAGACCCTTGCCGATGGGGGTGTAGGGCAGAATCTTGAAGCCGAAGTACGTCGCCGTGGGCGTGATGACGATCACGCTCAACATGCCGGTAACGCCCCACGCGGTCTCGTAGTTCCACAGGCATACCACGCCGGCGATGGCCACCACGAGCGCCACGATGCCGATGATGCCCGCGCTGGGGATGAAGAACTCCATCAGCCCCAGAAAGGCCGCCACGCCCAACAGCAGCAGGCCCCAGATCAGCATTGGGTCCATCAGGCTTCCTCCTCTGGCGTGGACGGCGTGCGCGACTCGGCGACCACGCGGCCAGAGGGCTCATCGGCCGGTTCCACCACCACGCTGAAGGCCGTCGACTTCACCACGCGGACGGCCTGCCCACGCTCGATGATCGGACCCACCGAGACCACGTCCACCAGGTCATCACCAAACCGGGCCCGGCCCGAGGGCCTCAGCACGCCCACGGCCTCGCCCAGAGCCCCGACAGCCAACTGGGGCTTGGCGACGGTGGGTGCCATGGCCTCGAAGAACGAGGGATTTTCGTCGTCGCCGTCGATGGGCACGCTTTGCAGGACGAGGCGATTGAACCCCGGGATGCGCCCGAGGTTCCGGGCGAACAGGAACACGATGACCCCCGCGCTGGCCAACGACAGCAGCAGCACGACCACGCCGGTGAGCAACTCGCCCTGTGTCTGGAACCCCCCACCACCGGTAAACGTGCCCAACAAGCCCACGAACACCAGCACCGCGCCGATGACCCCCGGCACGCCAAGCCCCGGCACGAGGAACACCTCCACCAGCACCAGCACGATGCCCAGACCAAGGGCGGCGAACTCCCACCAGCCGGCCATGCCAACCACGACGGCGGGCGCGAAGAAGCCGATGAGCGCCAGGAACGCGATGGCGCCAAACACGCCCAGCCCGGGGCTGGCCATCTCGATGAAGAAGCCCACGAGCACGATGACCAGCAGGATGCCCTGGATCACGGGGTTCGACATGAACCGCGCGACGGCCATCCAGCCGCTCTCTTCCCACCGCACCAGCGTGCTAGCGCCGAAATACGCCTTCAGTTCCTCGTCGGTGCGGATGACATCGGTCGCGAAGCCGTATCGCACGAGTTGGTCGCTGGTGAGCGTGATGGGCGCCTTCCCGTCCGAGACGTACTCGACCACCTTCCACTGCCCGCGGTCGGCCTCGCTCAGTATGGGCCGCGAGGTCTCGGTCAGGCCCCCGCTGATCGCCCCCTGCTCATCAAACCTCGAGAGCCCCGGTGCCGCCGGGCGGAAAGCCGTCGGATCGCTCGGGTCGGGCGGGGGCACGATCGGGACATCGGCATCCAAGGGTGCGCTGCCGCCACCCGCCGACGGAATCGTCGCGCGACGGCCCTCGGGCGGCTCGCCGAACAGCAATCGGTACTCGGCCAGATCTACGAACAGTCGCTCGCCCACGGGCTCGCCATTGGGGCCGGGCGACGCTCGTTCGACGAGCCAGAGTTCGACACCCAAGGACGTGAAGCCCTGGACGACCTTCTCGTCGTACCCGTTGCGCCGGGCCGAATCGACCAGGTCGGTCAGCAGGGGCGCCATGAACTTCTGGCGGGTCTGCTCGTCCATCTGGACAAGGCCGCTGATGGGCGAGACCATGATGACCGGTGCGTCGCCGAGTTGGGCCGGGTCGTTGGTCACGATCTCATCGCAGGCGACGGCGATGATGGCCCCGCCGCTGAGGGCCGTGTCGTTGATCCAGGCGACCGTGCTGGGCGTCGAGCCGCCCTTGAGCAGGCTGGTGATCTCCCACACCGCGCCGACCTCGCCACCGGGCGTGTCGAGCTCGATCACGATGGCCTGGGCGTTCTCGCGCTGGGCCCGTTCGATCCGACTCTTCAAGTCATGCAAGGTGAAGCGATCGATCTCGGTGCGGATGGGCAGCACCACCACCTTGTCGGCCTGCCTCGTCGCGGGCACGGCGGCCAACTGGGACCCATCGCCGTCCTGCGTCAGGCCAATCTGGGTGACGGCCACGCACAGCATCGCCAGCGAGGTGAGCACCAGACGAAGGGCCCGCCAGCGGCGGTTCGGAATCGTGTATGCCAGAGCCTTCATATCAGTGCTCAGTATATTGCCCAAGATGGGGCCTCCCCCCTCGATCACCTTACGTTTGGGGAACCCGACCGGTTTGTTCCACCGACCACGCCAGGCCGCCCTCGCGGCAGTCGATATGGACGCAGAACAGCCCGGGCAGCCCCGGGCGGTGGGCATCGTGCCGGCCGAGGTGCTCGTGGTCGTGGCCATTGACCAAGGGCCAGATGATGGTCCGATCGGTCTCGGGCAACGGCAGCCCGGCGATCTGGCCCGGCTCGAACCATCGCAGGCGGCCCTCGGGGATGTCCCGTTCGGGAACTTCTACCGGCCCGAGCACCCGGAAGTAGAACATCAGCCAGTGACCCTTGCCCTCGAAGGCCCGCTCGCTGACCAGGCCGATCAGGTGCAGCCGCTCGATGGGCACGTCGATGCCGGCCTCTTCCTGGATTTCCCGCTGGGCGCACTGGTGGGGAGATTCTCCCGTCAGGGTGTCGAGCTTGCCGCCGATGGGTGAGCACAGGCCCTGATTTGGGGCCTTGGCGCGCTCGATGAGCAGGATTCGGCCTGCCGCATCGCGGAGGTCGCACAGGCAGGCGAGTTTGTAAGGCAGATCGGTTGGTTGGGTCATCGGGCCACGAGGCTAGGTGCCGGTGGTGCCCGAGACAGGTGACCAAAAGAGATCCGCCCCGGGTGGTGCCGGGGCGGATCGGGTGGCTCGCAGCATGGTGGTGGTGGGAACTGCCGCGGAGCCGGTGGTGTTTGGATGCACGCCGGGGCTCGTCCGTGAGCCCCTCGCACAACCGCGTGCGTCGCCCGCTGCCTTGCGGGCCACTGGAAATGCGCGAAGCCGCCGTTTCAAACGGCTCGCGCCCGGTGCGTGTCAGCCGAGGCTGACACCCCTCTCTCTCCGACAACCGCTGGCGTCGGCAAACCGAACGCCGGTATCCTGCTGGGCGCGGGGGCGGCGTCCTGCCGCATCCCGGCCCGCTTTCGGGCGGTGAGCGTCCGTGCTCACATGAGGGTTCATTTGCCATCCACCTTTCGGACCAGGTTGGGCAAGTCGGCGAAGCGCCTTGCTCGATCCGCAAGCCAGCCGTCCTGGTCGTGGATCTCCAGCCTGTTGCGCACGCCCACGACCACCACCGCACGCCCGAGCCCGGTCATGTCCAAGTGCTCCTTGGGCAGCATGATCCGTCCCTGGGCGTCGACCGTCAGCATCTCGGCCAGGCCATACAGCGTGGCTTCGAGCTCGCCCTGGTCCTCGTTGGGCGTCAGGCTCTCGGCGCTCTGCTCGGCCAGCCGATGGAAGGTCTTGGCCGGGTACAGCCTCAGGGTGCCGTTGGGCCAGGGCACGCAGTACCACTGCTCGCCCTGGGTTTCGGGATCCCACTGGGCCCGGTGCTTCTTGGGCAGCGACAGCCGCAACTTCGCGTCGATCGCGTGCTCGGCATGTCCGGTAAAGAGCATCGGGTTGGGTACTCACGAGGGCCATTCATGGGATTATGACCCACATCATCCCACAATGCAACACTTTCTTCTCCCGATTTCGGCTTTTTTTGGATTCTTCATCAAACTTGGTGCCTGATTGGCATGTTTGATCGGTATCCGTTCACATTTTTGGCCGCTGGGATCCATTTTCAGGTCTCCCCCGTACACTGGGGCTCACCCAACTCCCGGGAATGCATGTGCAGGACTCAAATCTCGATCTCGAACAACTCAGGCTCATCGCCCAGGCCTGTGACACGCTCCCCACGGGGCTGTACCTGCTGTCGGCGCGCCACGACGGCGCCCGGGCCGGCACGCTGGTCATGGGCATCCACCAATGCGCCAACGAGCCCATCCTGCTGTGCGTGCCGGTCCGCCGGGGGCATCGCATCGGGCCGCTGATCCGCGATTCGCGCGCGTTCGCGGTGTGCAGCGTGCAGCCGGGCGATCGAGCCCTGCGGCGGCGCTTCGACTTCCACCCCTCGGCCGAGGAGCACCACGACCCCTTTGATGCGGTCGCGGTGATGACGCTCGAAACGGGCGCCCCGATCCTGCGATCGAGCGTGCTGGCCTTCGACTGCGAGGTGGTGCGCCATGTCGACATGGACGCCGACCAGGAGCTGTATGTCGGCCGCGTGGTGTCGGCCCGCATGAACGGCGACCCGCCCGCGCCCACCCGGGCGTCGGTGATCGGGCCGTTGCATCTGGATTGAGCGTGTTCAGCCCGGCTCGACGGCCCGGCGCATCTCTTGCCCGCGCTCGATCAGGTCGGCGGCCGAGCCTTGCTCGACCGACACGGGTTCGAGGTCGTAGTGCCAGCGGACCTTGGTCTCGATGGGCAGCGGCAGCACCAGCAAATCAATGGGTGGGTACTCGTACCACGGGGCGTTGGCCCACGGGGCGGCGGCCAGGGGCTGGTAGCCGTCCTTGCGCAGGCGCAGGTCGTACTGGCCGTAGTAGCGGAAGCCGACCTCGAGTGGGGTGGCGCCGACCTCCACGCCGTTGAGGGTGACCAGGGCCCCGGGCGGGTCGCTGGTGACCACGATGGCGCGCGAGGTGCAGCCGGCCAGGGCCAGGAGCGCGAGCGCCAGGGTGGCGCGCCCGATCACGGCCTTGCCTCCGTGGCCGTCCCGTTGCCGCCCTCGCGCCGGCGGCGGCGGTTCGCGGGTGGAGCATCGGCGACGGCATCGAACTCATCGCCTCGGAACAAGCCGCCAAGGTACGTCTGGCGGACCAGCTCGTTCTTGATGAGCGGGCCGGGCGCGCCCTCGGCGAACACCTTGCCGTCGTTGATGATGTAGGCCCGATCGCAGACCTTCAGGGTCTGGTGGACGTTGTGGTCGGTGATGAGGCAGGCGATGCCGGCCTCGCGCAGGGTGCGGATTTCTTGCTGGAGGTCCTCGACGGCGATGGGATCGACGCCGCTGAAGGGCTCGTCGAGCATCATGATGCGTGGGCTGGTGACCAGGGCCCGGGCGATCTCGAGCTTTCGCCGCTCGCCGCCCGAGCAGGTGCGGGCCTTTTCCTTGGCCTTCTTGGTCAGGCCGAAGCGGTCGAGCAGCTCGGCGGCCCGCTGCTTGCGCTCGGACCTGGACATGGGCAGGGTTTCGAGGATGGCCAGCAGGTTCTGCTCGCAGGTCAGCCGCTGGAAGACGCTGGGCTCCTGGCTGAGGTAGCCCATGCCCAGCCGGGCCCGCTTGTACATGGGCAGAGCGGCCACGTCCTGGCCGTCGAAGTGGACGCTGCCCTCGTCGGCGGCCAGCATGCCGATGGTCATGCGGAAGCTGGTGGTCTTACCCGCGCCGTTGCGGCCCAGCAGGCCCACGATCTCGGCCCGGCCCACCGAGAAGCTCACGCCGCGCACGACCTCGCGGCCGTTGAAGCTCTTGTGCAGGTTGGTGGCTTCGAGCAGGGGCACTCCAGCAGAGTTTAGCCGCACGGGGCGCGAGTCCGAGCGGTCGCGTCAGGCCGCTTGGGCGGCCTTCTCGTGGGGTGCCTTCATGAACCGGAAGCACATGGGGTAGCGGTAGTAGCGGCCCTTGGCACCGGCGATGCTGGCCTGGATGGTGCCGATCAGGCCAAGGACCACCAGGAACGGCATGAACACCACCAGCCCGGCCCCGAAGGTGACCACCGCCACCGCGATCGAGCCGACCGTCCAATAGAGCGTGTAGCTCAGGGCAAAGTTGAACATCTCTCGGCCGTGGTCAGCGATGAAGGAGTTCTGCTTCCCGGGCACCTTCATCACATACAGCCCCCAGATAATGCCCAGGGGGGCCAGCGTGCCGCTGCTGACCACGGCGGCCAGCAACGGCCCCAGGTGGGTCCACAGGGCCCACTGGCGGTCCTCGTCGGTGGCGGCGGGGTCGACGTAGTGCTTGCCGTCCAGGGGAGCATCCTTCTCGGGCTTGGAGCCGATGTTGGCGGCGAAGGCGGCGGCGTACATGGGGCCACTCCTGCGGAACCTGGGAGGCGAGCCGAACCCGATCAGAGCGGGGACACCCCC
>CAYGTM010000127.1:0-6639 GCA_964352795.1 uncultured Phycisphaera sp. | reverse complement strand
TGCTGTATGTGGCGCGGAGCCGGCATTGGGACATGGAACTGGCGCCGCTGGCGGCCGAGCGGGTGGAACTGGATGAGGGGCTGGCGCGGGCCGACGTGGTGAGCGTGCACACGCCGCTGACAGAACAGACGCGGCATTTGATCGACAAGCGGCGGCTGGGGCTGATGAAGGCGAACGCGATCCTGATCAACACCGCGCGGGGGCCGGTGGTGGACGAGTCGGCGCTGGCGGAGGCATTGGCATCGGGCCAGATCTGGGGCGCCGGGCTGGATGTGTTCGAGCGCGAGCCGGTGGTACATCCGGGGCTGATCGTGGCCAAGAACGCGGTGCTGACGCCGCACATCGGGAGCGGCGAGCGGCGGTATCGGGAGATGATGACGGCGATGGTGGCGGGGAACGTGCGGGCGATCTTGGAAGGAACTGAACCTCCCAATCTGGCCAATCTGGTGGGCTAGCGCTTGGCGGCGTAGTGGATGTCGAGGTAGCGGGCAACGTAGTCGACCAAGCTGGTGGCTTCGGGAATCTCGGGGTTGGCCGTGTGGCCCATGGGCTCGAAGCGCATGCCCTTGAAGCGGGTGACGGCTTCTTCGACGGGCAATCCATATTGCAGCGCGAGGCTGAGGGCGCGGCAGTAGGCCTGGACCATGCCCTTGATGGTCGAGCCCTCTTTGGCCATCTTGATGAAGACCTCGCCGGGCGAGCCATCGTCGTAGAGGCCGATGGTGAGGTAGCCCTCGTGCCCGCCCACGGAGAACTTGTGCGTGATGGCGTTGCGGGTGTTGGGCAGCATCCGGCGGTCGTGCTTGTCGGTCTTCTCGGGCATGGTGGACTGCATCGTTGGGGCCTCCGGTGCCGCTGGCGGTGGATTTGAAGGATATCGGCTGTTGGCCCCCGGGCGTCTGGATGTTCGCGGCGGGAAGATGTGGGCGTGGGATTGCTTGATGCCTTTGGCGGGCCGATACTCCTTCGGTCGGCTGTCGCTTATGATGTTGATAGAGAACCATGACCCACACAACGAACACAACGCGAACAAATGCTGGCGGTCGGGCGGTCTCGCTCGCGGCTCTGGCGGCGTTGCTGGTCGTGCTGGCGTCGGCTGATGCGGCCATGCGGGTGACCTCGCAGGGTGTGCGTGAGGTCGTCGAAGGTCGGCCGCAGGTTCGCACGAGCGTGGTCGGGCTTGGCCGATTGGTCGAGGGCCTGCTGGCGTGCGCGAGGGTACCCGACGAGGGGCGGTGCGTCGCGCCGATGGCGTCGGCCCGGTTCGTCTGCGAGCCCGGCCAGGTGGTTTGGGCGTTGCCGGCGGCCTTCGGGCTGCATGAGCTGATGGACATGCCTCCGCCCGTTGTGGCGTGATTGTCCTTGGCCGGCGTGGCGCTCTCGGGCGGCGCGTGCCGGCGGCACTCCTTCGCCCGGATTCGTTCAACAATCCAACGCAACATCCCCTAGCGGGGCGTCGCGGCGTGCTTCTTGCCAAAGAGGCGGCACGGCCGGCGGCGCGGCATCGTGAGGCATCATCATGGCAGGCAACCAGGGCATCCCCGTTCTCGGGCCCATCCTGAACAAGATCATCGGCACACGCAACGAGCGTTTCGTCAAGAAGTACACGAGCAAGGTCGACCAGATCAATGCGATCGAAGAGCAACTGCGCCCGCTCACCGATTCGGAGCTCAAGGCCAGGTTCCGATCGATCCGCACGCGGATCGAGGGCGGCGAGAAGGCCGAGGCCGTGCTGCCCGAGGTGTTCGCCGTGGCACGCGAGGCGATGGACCGCTCGGTGGGCATCCGCTACACGCTCGACCCCGAGCAGGGGTTCGACGCGGGCCGACTGCCCGAGGCGATGCGAGCCATGCACGCCGACCTGATGAAGCAGGCGGCCGAGTTGCCCGTACTGTTGCCCAAGACGTTCATGGGCGAGGCACCCCAGGGTGCCGTGCCGGACGACAAGGAAGAGTTTCTCGGTTCGAGCGAGCCGATCCCCGGATGGATGCGCGTGGAGATCGCGCCGGAGTATTACGAGGCGGTTCGGGCGTTGATCCCCGAGAGCCGCCCGCCGTTCCGGGCCAGGCCGTTCGACGTGCAGTTGCTGGGCGCGATGGTGCTGAGCCAGGGCAAGATCGCCGAGATGAAGACGGGCGAGGGCAAGACGATCGTGGCGCCGCTGGCGACGAGCCTGGCCGCGGTGGAGGGGCTGAAGATCCACGTCGTGACGGTGAACGACTATCTGGTGCAGCGCGACCGCGACTGGACGTTCCCGTTCTTCCACGCCTTGGGCCTGACGGTGGGGGCGATCCATCCCCAGCACATGCAGCCCGAGGAGATCAAGCGGCACATGTACCGCTGCGACGTGGTGTATGGCACCACCAGCGAGTTTGGGTTCGATTACCTGCGCGACAACATGAAGCGGTCGGTGGCCGAGCAGGTGCAGCGCCGGCGAGAGTTCGCGGTGGTGGACGAGGTGGATTCGACGCTGATCGACGAGCCGCGCACACCCCTCACCCACAGCGCCCCCGCCCACGAGGAGCGCCCGCGATACGAACAGGCCGACGAGTTGGCGCGGCATCTGGTGGATCTGAACAAGCCCTGGACGCAGGCCGACGAGAAGGCTCAGGAGGCCATCAACCGCATCAAGGCGCTCGAGGGCGACGTGCGGACGGCCCGCGACAAGGACGACGCCAGGCGGATGCAGGGCGAACTGGCGGATCTGCGCAAGGGCTTGCCGGCGATGGAGGCCGAGCGCGACCAGCACACGCAATATTACGAGATCAAGATCGAGCGCAAGCAGGCGTACCTGACGCACGACGGCATCGCCGAAGCGCAGCGCAAGGCGGGCGTGGGCTCGTTCTACGTCGATGAGAACATGGACCTGCCCCACTTGATGGAGCAGGCGTTGCGAGCGCATGTGGTGTACGAGCGAGACCGTGATTACGTGATCATGAACGTGCCCGGCCCGCAGGGTGGGCAGGCCGAGCCCAGCGTGATCATCGTTGATACCTTCACGGGCCGCCCGATGATCGGTCGCCAGTGGAGTGACGGGCTGCACCAGGCGGTGGAGGTCAAAGAGAAGGTACCCGTCAAGCAGGAAACCCAGACGGTGGCCACGGTGACCATCCAGAACTTCTTCAAGATGTACGAGCGGCTGGCGGGCATGACGGGCACGGCCGACACCGAGGCCCAGGAGTTCAACGACATCTACGGGCTCGACGTGGTGAGCATCCCGACCAACCGCGAGGTGATCCGCAACGATTACGACGACCTGATGTTCCTGCGCGAGAAGGACAAGTGGGAGGCGATCGTCGATGAGATTAAGGCATTCAATGACGTGGGCCGGCCGATCCTGGTGGGCACGACCAGCGTGGAGCGGAGCGAGTTTCTCGGCAAGATGCTCCAGCGCAAGCACGGCGTGAAGCACGAGGTGCTGAACGCCAAGCAGCACGAGCGCGAGGCCCACATCGTGGTGAACGCGGGCCAGCTCGGCGCGGTGATGATCGCCACGAACATGGCCGGCCGCGGTACGGACATCAAGCTGGGCAAGTGCTCACGCGAGCAACTGATCGACCACTGGCTGCGGCGGAGCATTGCCTCTCGTGAGCTGACCCCGCAGGCCAGCGAGGCTGAGCTGCGCGAGAACGTGTTCCGCAAGATTGCGCAGACCGAGTTGAAGGAGTCGGGCCAGAGCAAGCGCGATATCGAGCAGATGGCCTTCGAGGATGTCGAGATGGCGTTGCTGCGGCGGTGGGCGGCCGGGCATACCTACATGACCGCCAAGCAGGTGGAGAGCGCGACCCGGGACGAGCTGATGGCCGAGCTGGACGCCTGCGGGCGGTTCCTGCTGCACCGCATCCGATGGTTCGACGACATCCAGGACATGGGCGGGCTGCATGTGATCGGCACCGAGCGGCACGAGAGCCGGCGCATCGATAACCAGTTGCGTGGCCGATCGGGCCGCCAGGGCGACAACGGTTCGACTCGGTTCTTCGTGAGTCTGGAAGACCCGCTCATGAAGATGTTCGCCGGCGCGACGATGCAGAACTTCCTGTCGAAGGTGGGCGGCATGAAGGAGGGCGACGCCATCGAGCACCCGTGGCTGAGCAAGAGCTTCGAGCGGGCCCAGCGCAAGGTCGAGGAACGCAACTTCCAGATCCGGAAGAACATCCTCGAATACGACGAGGTCATGGAGCACCAGCGGCAGTTCTTCTATGGCCTGCGCCAGCGCGTGCTCGAAGGCCGCGACGTGAAGGGCCTGGTGCTGGCCTACATCGACAAGGTCATCGACGAAGCCTGCGAGCAGTACCTCGACAAGGACTACCCGGCCCAGTGCGCCGCCGAGTATGCCAAGCAGCAACTCGATTGTTCGGTGCTCAGCGATCGTTTGCGCGGCAAGGACGAGGAGGAGATGGACGCCATCATCCGGCGCGAGGCCAAGGACGACGCGCGGCAGATGATCGACATCACCCTGGGCGAGTACATGCCCATGGAGGGCTCGGAGGTCAGCGTTGATTTCGATTCGGCCGGCCTCATCAACTGGGCCAAGAGCCGATTCGGCGTCGAACTGCACGCGGCCGACCTGCGCGAGGGCGGGGCTGCCGAGCGCCGGCATGTCTTCGACACGCTGGTGGAGCGTGCCCGCGATCGCATCGACGGCGCGGACCTGGCCGGTTTGGCGCGGTTCACCGAGGCGAACTACGGCGCGGTCGAGCTGGCCAAATGGGCCAAGACGCGCTTCGGGTTCGATGTCGAGGTGAAGGCGCTCGTGGAAGCCGAAGCGGCCGATGACGACTCCGCGGGCGAGTACATCATGCAGAAAGCCCGGGAGATTTACCACGACCTCGAGGTGCGGTACCCGGCCGAGTTTGCCATGAACGTGACGCGCAACCTGATGCGCACGAGCCCGGGCGACGCGCTGGGGCAACTGGCCGAGTGGGCCAATCGACGGTACCAGTTGGGATTGGCCGAAGACCAACTTCGCAAGACCAACCCCGCAGCGCTTCAGAAGCAGATCGAGGGTGCCTCGCGCGAGTTCGTTGATTCGGGCCGTCTGGACAAGGAAATCAAGGATGCTCTGGCGTGCCCCAACGACGCCACGCTCGACGCGCACCTCAAGCAGCGGTTCAGCCTGCGCGTGGGCGTGCCTGATTGGATGAAGGGCCTGCGCGGCAAGCAGCGCGAGGGCGTGGTGCGCGGGCGTGTCGAAGAACTGCTGCGGGCCGAGATGCTGCACCTCGAGCGGATGGTGCTGCTCGAGGCGCTCGACAACCAATGGCGCGACCATTTGTACCAGATGGACCAGTTGCGCGACGGCATCAGCTTCCGGGCCTTTAGCCAGCAGGATCCGCGCATCGCGTACAAGAGCGAGGGTGCCACGTTGTTCGGCGAGATGCAGCAGTCGGTGCGCACGCGCGTGACCGAGTACATCTTCAAGATCCAGGTGGGCCCCGAGCAGGCCGCCGTTCGAGGCGGGCTGGGGCCGATGGTCGGCGGACCACGAGCGGCAGGGCCCCAAGGCGGGCCCGGCGGAACGCGACCGGCTGCGGCAAGGCCGACGGCGGGCGGGCGGCCACCGGCGGGTGGGCCCGGAGGGTCTATCAGCGGACCCGGTGTTGGTTGATCGAAAAACGCACGGATGATCTTGTTTTGTTCGGAAAAACGAACCCCTGCCTCGTTGTCTGCGGATGGGTTCTCGGATCGGCCATACTCCCCGAAGCCACCGGAGCGTCCGGCGGCTGTACCATAAGTCTGGATGGCCGGGGCGGGTGATGGGCCCGTGTCCCCCGGCGCAGTAGCAATCCACAGCGGGAGGGGATCGGCGATGGTGATGATGGATGGACGGATGGGGCGGGTGCGTGCGGGCTTTACGCTCATCGAGTTGCTCGTGGTGATCCTGATCATCTCGGTGCTGATCGCGCTGGGGTTGGCGGTGGGGGCCCGCGTCGTCGAGGGTGGCAAGAAGACCCAGACCAGCGACCTCATCAAGACGCTCGAGACCGTGCTGAACAGTTATCAGCAGACGATCGATCGGCTGCCACCGGCGTTTATTGCGGATCCTCGGGAACCCCTTAGCGCTCCAACGATCGGCACCAGGACTGCGTTCATGCCGCTGGCGGATGGCGTGGGTGGTGACCGTGGCGTGCGCATCAACAGCGTTGGCTTGTTCCTTGAGGAGGCCCGTGGCGTGGCTGGTCTCTCCAGCCTGCTCGATGGCGTGGACACGAAGAACTATCGGGAGTTCGCCTTTACGGCAGCCGCCGATCTTGATGACAGGCCCGGCGCGAGCGAGCCCGTGCTGATGACCGTGTTCGACGCCTGGGGTCAGCCGATGCGATTCGTGCATCCGAAGTTCCACGGCGTGGTGCGGAATCAGGTGAACCTCACCGACCCAGACTGGCTCGGGCCCGCCCCGGGTGGCGGCGGCTACTTCCCCGGACAGTTCCGCCGCGACCCGGCTCAGGGCGACGCCGACGGTGGGCTCACGACCGGGCGGCCCTACTTCTACTCGGTGGGCCCTGACGGCGACCCCTCAACGATCGAAGACAACGTGTACACGGTGGAGCCGAAAATCCAGAGTTGAGCGGTTCGTGACCGGGTGCCGGCCGATTCGCCCGGGGATCGGCGGCGGCGTAGCATGCCGGCCTTCCGGGG
>CAYGTM010000126.1:0-6664 GCA_964352795.1 uncultured Phycisphaera sp. | reverse complement strand
GGCGTCAAGCATCGATCCCGCCGCCCCGCCCGCCCTGCGATCGTGCTGCCGCATGACGTACATCGAGGCTGTCACGGCCGCCGGGGGGCTGCCCATCGTCCTACCGCCGGTGATCGGGCAGATTCCAGAGCAACTCGCGCTGGTTGATGGTGTCCTGCTCATCGGCGGCGACGACCCACGCACCGAGCCCTTTGGCCAGCCCACCGACCCACGCATCACCCCGGTCGAAGAACTGCGTCAGAACTACGACACGGCCCTCATCCGAGCCCTGGACGCCCAACCAGACATGCCCGTGCTAGGCGTGTGCTACGGCATGCAGATGATGGCGCTATTGGCCGGCGGCAGGCTTGACCAGCACCTGCCCGACACCCTTGGTGAGGCCTGGGCGGCCCATTGGCACAAGCCCCATGCGATCGAACCCCAGCCCGGCGCGCCGGCATGGCTGGCTTCGAGTACCGATAATCCATACAGCCGGCACCGCCAGGCGGTCACCGACGCCGGTTCGCTGGCCGTGGCTGGGGTTGCCCCCGATGGGATAATCGAGGCTATCCACAACCCTCGGAGGTCTTTTTTCGTAGGGATTCAATGGCATCCCGAGCGAAGCGGAAACGGAGCGCTTGGTTTGGGCGTGTACACTGTGTTCGTTCAGGCTTGCCGGGGTTAGGACGGCCCCACTCGTCAGGCTTGGACATCGGGCAAGGGAGGCGCCACCCGGCGATGGCCGATCCGCAGCCCAACGCGACCGCCCTGGACACCAGCGACCCGCTGGCGCTCGGGGCGATGCTCGCCCCAGCCGTCAAGCAGGCGGCGGGCGACAACCTCGGTGACATCGAGTGGTTTCGCACCAGTTGGCAGCGTGGTGGCGCGGCCACCGGTTTTTCGACGTGGACGCTCGAAGACGGCCAGATCGTGCCCTGCATGGTCAAGGTGCCCGTGGGCCCCACCGAGCGACGCTGGGCGGCCGCTCTGGGAGACTGCTGGCGGCGGGGCTGGGCCTCCCCAGACTGTGCGACGCTCTCGACGCCCCGCGTGCTGGCTTCGGCCGACGAGCTGGGGGCCTACGACCTGTGCTGGCTGGTGGTCGAGCGATTCGAGGGTGGGACGGTGGCCAGCGGCTTCGACCAGCACGCCCTTGGGGCCCTGATCGAGGCCGCGTGCGATTTCCAGATCCGGGCCCAGTCACAGTTCAGGCCCCAGGGGACCGCCTTCGACCCCGATTGGCCCAAGGCCCACGAGCAGGCCCGCCAGCTCGCCCACGATGGGGCCATCCCCGACGCCCAGCACTGGAACAACGCCCTGAAACACGCCCGCCGCCTGCTGCCCGAAGCGCTGGCGGTGTGGAAGGCCCGGCCCATCAACGCCTGGCTGCACGGCGATCTGCACCCGGCCAACGCGATGTGGCGGCAACATTCCGATAACGGTCACGGCCACGATGGGCAGAAGTGCGCCCTAATCGACCTGGGCATGGTCCACCCTGGGCATTGGGCTGAGGATGGCCTGTACCTCGAGCGGCAGTTCTGGGGCCGCAGCGAGCGATTGCACGGGCTCAAGCCGGTGTCGATGATGGCCCGGGCCCGGCGTGAGGCGGGGCTTCCGGTGGAACCTGATTATGCCGGGGTGCTCGAAAGCAAGCGCCTGATCGCCTCGGCGGCAGCCCCGGCGAACCTCGAGCACGAGGGCGATGGGATCTATTTGAGCGGGGCTTTGGCGGTGCTGGAACGTTCCGTGCGGTCTTTGGGTGGATAGACTGGGGTACGACCGGGCGATGTTCGGTCGGAATTTGCGGTTTCAGGCCGTCCCGAGCATGTTGGGAGGGCCGGCGTACTTGCCCCGGCCCCTGGGCGTGGGAAGTATCACAGCCGGCCAGTCGGGCCGGACCGCACCGGGCCTTACGTGGGAGACCAGCTCATGGACAAATACGAGCAGATGAAGCAGATCCTCAACTCCATCGCCGAGGATATGGACAAGGCCCAATCTGGGAATAAGGCCGCGGGCACCCGGGTGCGCACGGCGATGCAAGAGGTCAAGAATCTGGCCCAGGAACTCCGCAAGGACGTTCTGGAGATGCGCAAGCAGGAGTGATCGGGTCCATGCCGACGATCTCGAGCGATACTTCGGTCTCAGGCCCCACGGGTGCGAATGCCCGTGGTGGCCGCGCATCGGCCATGAAAGACATCAAGGGCCTGATCTTTCCCTTGGATGGTGTCGATTTTTCGGCCCAGGTCTACGACGCGGCCGGCGTGGAGAGCGTGTTGCCCCACCGTGGGCATATGCGTCTGATCGATCGCTTGGTCTGGCACAACGAGGGCTACACCAAGGCCGTGTCGGCCAAGACCATCTCCGACAATGATTTCTGGGTCGCGGGCCACTTCCCGGGCAAGCCGATGTTCCCCGGGGTGTTGCAGATCGAGGCGGGCGCGCAGCTCGCCTGCTTCATGTTCCTGGCTCGCCCGACCGAGACCTACCTGGCTGCGTTCCTGCGCATCGAGAATGCCGCCTTCCGCTCGATGGTGGGCCCGGGCGATGAGCTCATCGTGCTGGGCGAAGAGGTGAAGTTCGGCCGCCGCCGCTTCACGGCCAACGTGCAGGGCCTGGTGGACGATCGCATCGCGTTCGAGGCCACCGTCTCGGGCATGGCCATCGATGCCGCCCCCAACCCGGGCGACTGAACGCGCGACGTGCCCCCGCAAGCACCCAAACCCCTGCCCTTCGTGCTCGATCCCAGGCTCTTTGAGAAAGTCTGGGGCGGACGCCGCCTGGCCACGCTGGGCAAGGATCTGCCCGACGGCCCGAGTTTCGGCGAGAGCTGGGAGCTGGCCGACCTCGACGCGACGAGCGCGTCGGGCGCGGGTGGTGGGGGCGTGTCTTCGGTCATCGCGCGCGGGGCGCTCGAAGGCAAGACCATTCGTGACGCCGTGGCGCTCTGGGGTGCCGATCTGCTCGGGCCCACGCCGTCGCTGGACGGCCGATTCCCATTGCTGGTCAAGTACCTCGACGCGCGCGAGGATCTGTCGGTGCAGGTGCATCCCAGCCCGGCGTACGCGGCGGCCCATCGTGAGGCACACGTCAAGACCGAGTGCTGGTATGTCGTGGAGGCCGACGAGCACGCGCGCCTCTTGAAGGGGTTGGCCCCACGGGTGACGCCCGAAGATATCGGTGTCTTCGCGCGCGATGGGCGTGATGTTCCGGGGTTGCTCCACAGCGCGCCCTCGCGCGTGGGCGACCTGCATGTGCTGCCCACGGGCACCATCCACGCGCTTGGTGCCGGCACGCTGGTGGCCGAGGTCCAGACGCCCAGCGACACGACATTTCGCGTGTACGACTGGGCCAAAGAGTTCGGCCGCGCGGGGCGCGAGTTGCATCTGGACCAGGCCGTGCGATGCATCCTCGAGGGTCCGCCGCCGGCGACGCGCCGCCTGGGCCCGGGTGAGGATGCTGGCCGCCTGTGCGCGCTCGACGCCTTCAGCATCGACGAGGCGCGCCCCACGGCCGGCGATGAGATCCCGCTGAGTTTCGACGGTCGCTGCCAGGTGCTCATGCTCGTGAGCGGCGTGGGCGAGGTGGTGGTCGACGGCGACGATGCCGCGAGCCTGCCGATCCACGCGGGCCACACCGTGGTCATTCCCGCCGCGTGCGCCGACCGTGTGTCGTTCGTGTGCGATCCGGCCGCGCCGGTTGGGCACACGACGCTGCTGCGTGTCGGTGTGGGTCCGACTGTCTAGGCGGCACGTTCGGTCGAGCACGCCTGCATGGCCTGGAAGTACAGCATGGTGGCTTGTCTTTGGTTGATACCCAGGGGCGTGCCGATCTGACGCACGGTGCTCCACGCGCCGCGTTCGCTTGCCTCGGCCAGGGCGAGTATTGCACCGAGCCCGTGGTCTCGCGCGCCCATCAGGGCGTGCCGCACGTCGTCATCTAGGGGTAACGGCTCGATGGCTCGCTCCATCGGCTGGTCTGTCGCGGCGTCGAGCAGGGAAAGCAGGCCGACAAGAAATCCTGACCCGGATTCGATCGATGCCGTGTGGGCGGCAAGTTCGCAGAACCGCGCGCGCAGGAGGGCGACGTTGAGCAGTTCGCTGGGCTTGTGGGCGGCGATCGAGCCCAGCACGGTGAGCGCGCCCCACGCGCGAAGGCGGCGCTCGCCGAGCATGGTGATGGCCTGCCGAACCGACCCGATCCTGGATCGCACGCCGGTGGCCGATGCGTTGACCTGCCGCAGGAGGGCGTGGGTGAGGCCCAGGTCGTTCTTGATGGCTGCTTCGACGGCGTCGAAGTCCAGCCGTGACGCGCTGACCAAAGATAAGAACCGCACGCACGAGGCCGACACGGCCCGCGGCGCCCGTCCGTTCACCAACTCGGGTTGGCAGAAGAACCAGCCCTGGGCAGCGGCAAAGCCAATGTCCATCGCTCGGTCGAAGTCTTGCTGGGTGCGTACGCCGGTGGCGACATGCCTGCCCACGTTCGCGGGGCGCTCCACTTGGCCCGAGTGCTGGACGAGCACGATCGAGGTAGAATCCAAGAGCGGATACAGTTCCTTGTCGAGTTCGTCTGCATGGACGGCGATCTTATATCCATGTTCGATTGCCTTGTGCCAAGCCTTCAAGTCATTGCCCGAACCCGGGGGGTGTTGGACGAGCAACGTCACCCGTTCAGGGGGGAGGGCGAGGTGCTCGTCGGCATCGATCATCGTGGCCGTGCAAGGCATCAAGCCTTGCGTCGTTCCGAGGATCGCGTCAAGACCGACGGCGTGCACGGTTGCCCATGCGGCCTTCCTTGCACGCTGGGTCAACGCATCCTCATCGATGATTGAAGCCTCATCGCCAAGCGTGATCTCGTACGCCAGCACGCGACGCTGGCGATCGAATACCGGTGTGCGCGAGATGGCGCACGAATCGAACTCGCCGCTCTGTAGGTCTTGCGTCGCCGGCATGTGGTCTCCCTTGTTCGGGGGGATGCGAGCCATGATCCATCCGTGGTGACGTACGCCTATCGGCTCGGATGATGATGGGCATCAAGTCGCCGCGTCACACCACCGATCAACATGCTGGCGGAAGCTGCCATCGGAGCACGCACCATGAGATGGAAGCATCGCGGGACCATACACAGGGATGCCTCGATCGAGGTTGGATGCGCGGTCTCGGGTGAAGGCGTGTGCGTCGCGGTTCGGCGTGCAGACGCGATCGAGTTCCGACACGAGACGGTGCAATCCCCTGATCGTGGTGGTCGTCACGTTGTCGAGGCTTTGCGGACCTGCGTCGAGGCGTGCGGCGTCAGGGGCGCGACGATCCATTCGATCATGCCCGATGCGTCCGCGGCCTCTCTGCATGTTCGGTTGGCGTCGATGCCCGCCAAGGAAGCGAAGCAGGCGTTCCGCTGGCAAGTCGCGGCCGCGCTGGATGCCGACGAGGCCGACATCGTATGCGCGAGCGTCCCACTGGGCGAAAGCCAGCGAGAGTACTTCGTAGCCGGCACGACATGACGCGATATCGAAGCCCATCGCGGGCTGATTCGTGCGGCTGGCGCGCGTCCGGGACGAGTCGATGCCGCGCCGCTGGCGCTGTGTATGGCTTTGCCCGCGCCGCTGTTGTTCATCGTCGATCTTGCGGCCGTCACGCCCACGATGATCGTCGCTCGGCGAGGAGACATGATGTTCTTCCGTCCACTCAACCTGGAAGAAGCTGGCGGCGCGCCAGATGCCCTTGCCATCGGCATGCAGTTGGAACAAACCCGCCAGTACCTTGGCGAGAGTACGGATGTTCGTGGCGGGCAGGCGTGCGTGCTCGGCGCGCCCGACGTCTCGGCATGGCACTTGGAACTGTCGAACCAGACTCGGTTGGACACGCGCTGCTGGCACGATCTCGTGCCGCCCACGTTGCGTTCGTTAAAGGATCGAGATTCACGCGATGCCTATCTGGCACTACGGGCATCGGGCCTTGTGCTTGATTCCAAGGCCACCAAGGAGCATGACGATGCGCATCGATCTGCGGTCTGAACACGAGCGAAGCCGGCGATGGCCCGCCATCGGGACGCGCACGATCGGCGGCGCTGCGGCAATCGCCGGGGTGATGGCGATCGCGACGACGGTGGTCGGCTCGATCCATCGCTCGCGGCTCGAGCAGCGACATGTTGAGATTCGGAGTCAAATCGAGGCGAGCGTGATGGAGGCCGATGCCGCCGCGCTCCGCGCGAGCGAAGGCGCTGCACTGTGGGAGCGTCTCGAGCACGCGAGCAGGTCACGAAGCATCGCACCGATCGCCCATGTGCTGGCGACCGTGGCCGAGGGCGTCGGAGACACGATCTCGCTTTCGAGATTGACGATCTCCATGCCGACTTCGGATGCCCCGACGGGGTTCGTGGTGGGCATCGATCTCGAAGGTCGCGCGAGTTCGAGTGAAGAGGTCGCGCGGTGCCTCGG
This sequence comes from uncultured Phycisphaera sp., assembly GCA_964352795.1. Taxonomy (GTDB): domain Bacteria; phylum Planctomycetota; class Phycisphaerae; order Phycisphaerales; family UBA1924; genus JAHCJI01. The sequence continues at coordinate 249 of CAYGTM010000126.1, read as the reverse complement.
GAAACTCTCGGGCCAGGCCGGCCTCGATCGCGTGCGCCTAGTCAACGCCCAGCAGGAGCAGAGTGCCGCAGGTTTCTCGCATCGGTGCACCATGTCGATGGCTCTGGCGATGCGGGTCGTAGAGATTCCCAAGCTCGGAGCGTTGCCATGAGTGCGCGAGCGATCTCGACGTGTTGCCTAGGAATCGCGCTGCTGGCGCTCGTGACCGCTGCATCGTGGCAGTTCTCGGGCATCAGGGATCATCGATCT
>CAYGTM010000125.1:0-6698 GCA_964352795.1 uncultured Phycisphaera sp. | reverse complement strand
CTTCCTGGCCTTCCAGAACCTTTTCGACCTTGGGAGCCTCGAAGCCGACTTCGACGGTGACGGTTCACTCACCATTTTTGACTTCCTGGCGTTCCAGAACGCCTTCGACATGGGCTGCTAACGCCACTGGTCGGCCATCACACCGACCGTCCACACAAGTTCCTCGTCGAGCGTCCTGGGCACGAAACCCAGGACGTTCCTTGCGCGCGCACCGTGAAACGAAACATCCTTCGCCCGGGGTGCCACCATCGGAACATCGCTCTGCACGCCTGGCAGGATCAAGGACGGATCAAATCCGAGTGATCCGGCGGCAACCTTTGCACATCGCCGTCCCAACTCCAGCCGGTTGATGCGTTCGTCGCCAGCGAGGTGGTACACCGCGCCCGGCTCGCCGCGCTCGAGGCACGCCAGCAACCCTCGAGCGGCATCCCGCGCGCTCAGCGGAGTGCGCCACTCGTCGGTAAACAGCAGCATCTCCTCACCCCGCTTCAAATGTTCCACCCACGCGCTCAGGAAGCACCCGGGCGCATCGGCGGCGGCGGGAGGGCCGAAGAGCAGCGGCAGCCGCGCGATGATGGCGGGCGAGCCGATGTCACGCAGCTTTTGCTCCATCGCCAGTTTGCTGCGCCCATAGACGTTGATGGGGTTGGTCTCATCGTCTTCGGTATACATGCCGCCCGGCCGCTCGCCATCGAAAACCAGGTCGGTCGAGCACACGACCAGTGGGATGCCCTCGCAGGCTTGGGCCAGGAACTCGGTGGCCAGCACATTATCGCGCTGGGCGACTTCGGGGAACCGCTCGCAGTCGTTGGTGCGCGCGTTGGCGGCGCAGTGGATGACCGCATCGGGGGCCAGTTGCTCGATGGCGTCCCTCGCGGCCTCGGGTTCCGCCAGATCCGCGCGCACACAGCCGGTCATGTTCGGCGTGGAACGGACGATACCCATCACATCCCAACCCGAATCACCCGCGACGCGCGCCACATGGCGGCCGAGGAAGCCGGCGATGCCGGTGATGAGCAGGCGTCTGGGGTGGCCTTGGGGATCGTGCTGGGGTGGCATGGCGATGTCACGATAGCCCGAGCAGAGTCGCCTCATCATTGATCCTTCAGAGCGAGGCGCGTCGCTCGGCCGCGCGGGCGTGGGCTTCGAGCCCCTCGAGCCGTGCCATCGCCGCGGCATCGTTGACAAGTGCGTGGGGTTTCTCGAGTCGCAACCAGGTACGGGCCCGCAGGAACGTGAGCACCGAGAGGCCCGCGCTTGATCGGGCCGTGCCGCCGGTGGGCAGCGTGTGGTTCGGCCCGGCACCGTAGTCGCCGAAGACCTCAGCGCTGCGTGGACCGATGAAGATCGCGCCGGCGTGGCGGAGATTCGCCACAATAGCATCGGCGTTCCGCATGAGAACTTCCACATGCTCGGCGGAGATCGCGTCGGCCACGCGGCGAGCCTGATCGAGCGTATCCACGACACACACGAAACCGTTGGCCAGCGCACTCCTGGCCGTGTCGCGGGTAGGCAGGGTTTCGAGTTGGCGGTGCAGCGCGGCCTCCACGGCTTCGGGCATCGCGGGGTCGATGGTCACGAGCATCGCCGCCGCGTCGGGGTCGTGCTCGGCCTGGGCCAGCAGGTCGGCGGCGATGAGATCGGGATCAGCGGAGTTGTCGGCGATCACCAGTAACTCCGACGGCCCGGCCAGCATGTCGATGGCCACGTCGGCGCTCACGGCGTGCTTGGCAGCGGTGACCCAGGCATTGCCCGGCCCGACGATGATGTCCACAGGCTCGAAGCCCGCGAATCCATACGCCAGGGCAGCGACGGCATGAGCACCGCCCAGGGTCAGGTACGCATCGGCCCCAGCGATGGCTGCCGCAGCGAGCATGAGCGGGTTGGCCGAGGGCGAAGTCACAACCACGCGCTCGCATCCTGCCACTCGCGCGGTGACCGCCGTCATCAGCACCGAGGACGGCAGCGGGTACCGCCCCGCTGGTGCGTAGCAGCCCGCCGCTTCGATGGGCACGAGCGTGTGCCCGGCGTGTCCGCCGGTGATGGGCATGTCCAGATCAACGATGGACTCGCGCTGGGCATGAGCGAACTCGGCAATGCGATCGGCCGTGCGCTCGAGCACCACGCGAGTCTGCTGGTCGATGGCCTTCAATGCCGTGGTCAGCGTCGATCGTTCGAGCACCACTGGCGCGCCGGGTGTGAGCGCGTCGAACTGCTCGGCGTAGCGACGTACGGCAGGCTCGCCGTGGCGGCGCACGTCGTCAACGATCTCTGTGGCGCGGGTCCGGACATCGGGATCTAGGGCGCTGCGACGATGTGGGATGTCGCAGGCGCGAATGAGCGGTAGCAGGCGTATGGTGGGATCCATCAAGTTATCTCGCGGCTTTGGCATGACCCGGCCGGCGGGTCACGAGTTGAGATCGGGTGTCGAGTTTGCGTTCGATAGCTTCCAGTGAGGCCCCGCGCGCATGGGCGGCAACCATGGTGAAGTACAACACATCGGCGGCTTCGTGGGCCGCGTGAGCAGCATCGCTCGATTCGATCAGTTCTGTAGCTTCTTCGGTCAGTTTGGCCGCAAGCAGCCGACGGTCACCCAGCAGTCGTGCCGTGTATGAGCCCGGTGGTGGCGACTGGATGCGCAGGGCGAGCGTCTGGTCCAGGGCGGCGATGCCCGAAACATTGCCGAAGCAGGTGTGTGTGCCAGTGTGGCAGAAGCCCGGCCCGTGCTGCCGTACGGTGAATCGCAGCGCGTCGCGGTCGCAATCGGCAGCAATGCCCAGCAGGTCCTGGGTGTGGCCCGAGTCTTCGCCCTTGGTCCACAGCCCGCCGCGCGAGCGGGAGTAATATATGCCGCGACGTTGTTCGATGGCGGCTTGCACGGACGCCAGGCTCGAATACACGAGTCCGAGCGCGCGACCGCCCGGATCGGCGACAATCGTGGGCCACAATCCATCGGGGCGATCACTCCGAAGTGGCGCGCAGAACCCCTCGGCCAGCCCGAACGCACCGGTGTAGAGCGCCATGCCCACTTGTGCGTCCGCACCGAGCCGGTCGAGCGCAGCGATGTCCGCGGGCGTGCGCACACCACCGGCGATCATGACCCGGGCCGGGGCGGCCAAGGCGACCAACTCCGCGACGCGCCCCAGGGCTTCGGGAGAGAACCCGCCCATGCGACCTTCGTGTTCGACGAATGTGATGAGGAAGCCGCCTACATACTCTCGCAGTGCCGCAATGCGATCTTCGATGGTGCGCCCTGTCCCTTGGGTCCAGCCGTGGCTGACCACTTCTCCATCGCGCGCGTCGACCGCCGCGATCACACGTTCTCGTGGAAGATCACGCAGGATTTCGGGTTTTGCCGCTGTCCCGAGGATGACCCGGCGCGCCCCGGCGTCGAGCCATCGCAGGGCGGTGGCCACGTCTCGTATGCCCCCGCCCACGCGGCATGGAACGCGACCGATGATATCAGTGATGCCATCGGCATTGGTGCCGGTCCCCAAGGCGGCGTCGAGGTCGATGACCGCCACCTCTCCGATGAGCCCGAACCGCTCCGCGATGGGGCGTGGGTCGCCGGCGTCAATGACCTGTTCGGCCCCGCCGATGAGTTGGACCGCGTGGCCCGCCCGGATGTCGACCGATGGAATGATCACAATCGCACCTCCACCCCGGCGCTGCGCAGGGACGCTTTGACTTGTTGCACAGTGAGAACGCCGTCGTGGAAAATCGAGGCCGCCAGCACCGCGTCGGCACCGGCCGCCAGCGCTTCGGCCATGTGCGCGGCCCCCGACGCGCCGCCCGAGGCGATGATCGAGAGCGGGACGGCACGGGCAACACTCGCGATCAGTTCTACGTCGTAGCCCGCGCCCCGGCCATCCTCATCGAAGCTCGTTAGGAGGATTTCGCCAGCGCCGGCATCCATGCCGGCCCGGGCCCACGCTACCGCGTCACGTCCGGTGCGATGCGTGCCCGAGCGCGTGACCACCTCCCATCCCGACGCGGTTCGCGCCGCGTCGATGGCCAGCACGACGCACTGGGCTCCCACTCGGTCGGCGATCTCGGTCAGCAAGGCTGGACGCTCAACGGCGGCGGAGTTCACGGCCACCTTGTCGGCCCCGGCCCCGAGCAGCGCGAGAGCGTGGGCGACGCCTCGAATCCCGCCGCCCACGGTGAGTGGGATGGTGAGCGCATCACGCACGAGCGTGACGGTATCCAGAGCGGTCGCACGCCCGTCGGACGTGGCCGACACGTCGAGGATCACGATCTCGTCGGCACCTTGTTGTTCATAGAGCGTCGCCCGTTCGACAGGGTCGCCCGCGTCCCGCAACCCGGCGAAGCGCACTCCCTTGACGATGCGTCCGTCGCGGACATCCAGGCACGGAATGACTCGGCTCGTCAGCACGCGACAGCCTCCTGTTGCATCCAACGCAAGATCAGGCCCGCGCCCCACGCGCCCGAAAGTTCGGGATGGAACTGGCAACCAACGACCCGGCCGCGTTCCAGACCGGCGATGAATGGCGCCGTGAGAGTGGAAGTCGCCACGTTCCAGCCAGTGGGTGCGTCGCGCAGTCCAAAAGAGTTGGCGTAGTATGCGTACCCCGCAGCCAGCAACTCGCACGCGGGTGAGGGCCTCACCAGATTCCAACCGAATCTCGGCCTGGGTGGTGCGGACAACGCCTGGACATCGGCATCGATGATGCCCACGCCTTCGACACCGGGTGATTCTTCGGACCTCGCGCAGAGCAGTTGCAACCCCAGACAGATCGCCAGCGTCGGCCGATCGGCTTCGATGCGCCGGCGGATCGGATCGATAAGGCCGAGCGTGCGCAGGGCGGCCATGCCCTCGGCGAACGCGCCGACACCGGGGAGCACAAGGTGTTCGGCGGACTCGACCTCCGCCCGATCGGTTGTGAGACTGACGATCGCGCCGCAGCGGCGAAAGGCCGCGCGCACCGATGCGGCATTCGCGACGCCGGTCATCACGACAGTGACGGTGGGGAGGCTCACAGACTTCCTTTCGTGGAAGGCACCCGTGGTGGGTTCGAATCGATGGCAACCGCTTGCCGAATGGCGAGGGCAAAGGCCTTGAAGGCGGCTTCGGCACGGTGGTGGTCGTTGTCGCCCCGCAGCACGTCCACATGCAGGGCGCAGCGTGCGTGCATCGCCAGCGACACAAACCAGTGCGTGATATTCTCGCACGCCATGGTACCAAGACGCTCGCGCTTCAAGCCTAGGTCGATGCTGGCGCACGGACGGCCGGACAAATCGACAACGGCCCTGGCGAGCGCCTCGTCGAGCGGCGCGTAGGCGTACCCGAACCGCGTGATCCCGCGGCGGTCGCCAAGGGCATCGTCGATGGCCCCGCCTAGGACGATCGCCGTGTCCTCGGCGGTGTGGTGGTCATCCACATCCAGGTCGCCCTCGCACCGCAGCGTCAGGTCGAACCGGGCGTGAAAAGCGAGTGCCCCGAGCATGTGGTCGAGAAAACCGATGCCGGTTGACACCTCGCAAGTGCCCTGGCCATCGAGCGAAAGCCGGCCCTCGATCATGGTCTCGTTCGTCTTGCGCGCGAAGGTGGCGGTGCGCTCAGGCATGGGTGGCCTCCAAAGCTAATCGCAGGCGATCAAAGACGGTCTGGTCGCCGGGAAGGGTGATGCGGGTCCAGCCGTCCAACTCGGGTCGATCGGGAAAGGTGCGGACACGGATGCCGCCACGACGCAGGGCGTTGAGAATGTCAAGAGGGAATCGCGTGAGCATGAAGTTTGCCGACGATTCCAGCACGTCAAAGCCGCGGGATCGCAACTCGCTTGTCAGCATGTCTCGCTCACGGCGCACACGCTTGATGCTGACCACGCGGGGCCACGCAAGCGATGCAGCGGCGACAGCCAGCGACGGGGCTGCAACGGGATACGGGCCACCAACAGTGCGCAGCCAGGTGGCGACCACGGGCGATGCGATCGCGTACCCCACGCGAAGGCCCGCCAGGCCCAGCGCCTTGGAAAAGGTCCGCGTGATGACCACGTTCTCGATATCCGCGAGTACGCTGGTGGGATCCTCGTCGGCGAACTCGATATAGGCCAGATCGACCAGCAGCAGCCCGCCCACCAGGCGAAGGGCGCGAGCGACATCAACGATATCGTCGACGCGCACGACGCGGCCCGTTGGATTGTTCGGCGAAACGATCGCCGCGAGTGACGTTTGGGGCGTCATGCGTTCGATCATCGCACCGACTGGGAATGGGCCGTCCATCCAGGGATGCCGATCGATCGTGGCCCCGGCGAGCCTGGCGTTCCGCTCGATCATTTCGAAGGTCGGAACGTGCAGCAGAAGCCTGCGACCGGGCTCGAGCACGGCTCTGCACACGCGGTCGATCGCGTCGTCCGCGCCGGCCGTCACGACGATGCGCTGCGGGAAGACGCCTATGTCTTCGGCCAGCCGGGCTTCGAGCGCACTCGCGTCGGGATATCGCCGCAGGTCGTCGGGTTGGAACGCGCCGAGAGCCGCCATGACTCGTTCGTCGACCGGTGGGCCTTCGTTCGCGTCCAGCCGGAGATCGTCGGACGCATCGCGGTGGGGCGGGGCGTAGGGCTGAAGGCCGCGAAGCCTGGTGGCGGGTTGGAGAGGGACACCGCTCATGGCACGATCTGCTCGGGCCGTGTCACGACGATGTCGGCGCCGCCCAGTTGCTTGATGAGGGGGATGAC
>CAYGTM010000124.1:0-6705 GCA_964352795.1 uncultured Phycisphaera sp. | reverse complement strand
GGTCAGGAGGTCCTTCTGGCTGCCGTCGTGGAGGTAGGGCCCGGTCTGGGTCACCTCGATCTGCACGGCCTCGAACGCCACGTCGGTGGCGAAGGTACTCAGGCTGCTCAGGCTGGTGGGCCGGTTGAATCGCTCACCATCGGTCGTATCGCCGAGGTATTCGAGCGATTGGGCCCCGGCGGCCCCGGCCAGCGCCAGCACCATGCACGCGGCGGTCATCATCTTCATGGGTCTCTCCTTCACGAGTGTGGGATGTCCAGAAGCAACAGCATACCAGATTCAACAAGGTATCGCAAGCCTATTTTCACGAATCCCCGACACAAACCTGGATGAAAAAAGAACGCCCCGATCGGGGCGTTCACAAGAGAGCTCTTGAGTGGTTGCGAATCGGGGCGTCTTAGCGACGGCGACGCGCGGCGGCCAGGCCACCCAGGCCCAGCAGGGCCAGCGAGGCGGGAGCCGGAACGGCGTACTCGGCGCCGGTCAGCTCGATGCGGTAGTCACCGGCCGCGCTGCCCGAAGTCGTCCACTGGGCCAGGGCCGCAGTCGAGGTCGGCATGCGCTGATCGCCCGAGCCGGGCCAAGTGCCGAAGCCGAACAGGGCCACGCCGCCGGCGTCGCGCGGGTCGGCGTTGAACCGGCTGACGGCCAGGAAGTAGTTGCCCACGCCCGAGCCGCTGCCGATCAGGCCGTCGCTGTTGATCAGGGACTGGAGGCCGCCCGAGTCATCGTTCTCGGTGATACCGCTGCCGTCGGCGGCGAACAGGAAGAGCTGGGTGTCGAACGAGGCGCCACCGATCGTGCTGGCGGTGAAGCCGGCGATGTCGGTGATGCGGATCTCGTACAGGTCGACGTCAGCGCCGGAGGTCAGAAGGCCGGTGATCGAGCTCAAGGAACCCGAACCCACGGTCGTCTGAGCCGCGCCGATGCCGTCCTGGCCGGCATCGCCCATCTCGCCCCAAGTCTGAGCCGAGGCGACGCCCGCCACGGCAAGAACCAATCCAGCAGTCATCAAAGTACGCATGTCTGTCTCCTCTCACCCGCACGAGTGCCTCCTAAGCACGCCGTAGAGGGTTCATGTGTCAGTAGTATGACCGATTTTGTCGCCCTGGCCATTGCCGAAAACCCTAAAATGTGAAAAATTTGCTTCTGAGACGTTGCCTATCTTCATATTTATAGTTTGTTTGGGATCAATAACGCGCTCATCCGCACAACCCCACCCCAGCGAACGTCCCACAACCCAGGTACCATCGCCCCCATGCCCGTCTTCCTCCGCTGGCTCCTGGCCCTGGGCCCGGCCAACCCCATCGCCGTCAGGCTCGTCCAGAACGGCTCCCGCCGGAGCCGCCACATGTACATCCGCTCGGCCTACCTGGCCCTGCTGGTGCTCGTCATGCTCTGGGCGTTGCTGGTCAAGACCAGCGGAGCGGGCGGAGCCACGTCGTTCCGAGACCTGGCCGAGGCCGGGGCCAGCACGTTCACCGCCGTCGCCTACCTCCAGATTCTGCTGATCTGCGTGCTCAGCCCGGTGTTCATGGCCGGCGCCATCGCCCAAGAGGCCAGCCCCCGCACCTGGGAGGTCCTGCTCACCACGCCCATGGGCCGCCTCCAGATCGTGCTGGGTAACCTGCTGGGCCGCCTGTTCTTTGTGCTGGCGTTGCTCTTTGCCAGCCTGCCGTTGTTCGCGCTCACGCAATACTTCGGCGGGGTGCCGGGCACGAGCATCTTCGCGAGCTACCTCGTGGCCGCCGCCGCCGCCTTGCTGGTGGGGGCCATCGCCGTCGCCCTTGCCGTCAGCCGCATCGCCGGCCGCCGGGCCGTCTTTACCTTCTATGTCGCGGTCGTGACCTACCTGGGCATCACATATGGCCTGGACGCCTGGCTTCGCACCAAGGGCCTTGGCGCGGGCATCGCCGGGGCCGGCGTGACCTGGCTCACCGGGCTCAACCCCTTCCTGGCCCTGGACGCCCTGCTCAACCCGACCACATACCCCAGTGCCGACCGCGGCACCCTGGCCGGCCCGGCCGCCTTCATGCTCGAGACGCCCGTGCGGGCCTGGGTCATCCTGGCCTCGGGCCTCAGCCTGGTCCTGATTGCCGCCAGCACGCTCACCGTGCGCACCGGCGGCCTGGCCCGTCGCTCGGCCGAGCGTCGCCGCCTGCCGTGGTACCGCAAGATGCTGGGCCTGAGCGCCGGGGAAGTGGGCGAGGACGGGCTGACCTTCCGCCCGCCGCGCCACGTCTGGCACAACCCCATCGCCTGGCGCGAGGCCGCCGCCCGCAACGCCACGCTGGGCCGCATCCTCGCGCGGTGGTCGTTCATCGTGCTGGGCATCGCCCTGGCGTTCGTGCTCATCGTCGCGTACGACACCAGCGCCATCACCGCCACCGACTACCGCCTGGCCATCCTGGTCATCGTCATGGTCGAGCTGGCCGTCACCACGCTGGTGGCCCTCAACATGTCGGCCACGGCCATCAGCCGCGAGCGCGAGGACGGCACGCTCGACCTGCTGCTCACCACGCCGGTCACGCCGGCCGAGTACATGGGCGGCAAGCTCCGCGGCCTCGTCGCCTACCTGCTGCCCATGATCGCCGTCCCCGTCGCCACCATGCTGCTGGCCGGCCTGCACGCGGCGGTGGGGGGCTTCAGCCAACCCGACAACGCGATGGTGCCCGCCGGCGCGGCCGTCCAAGGCGCGGCGCTCGTCCCCGTGGTGCTGCCCGAGGCCGGGCTGATCCTGGCCCTCACCGCCGCCCCGTTCATGGCCTTGTGCGTCATGATCGGGCTGCACTGGTCGCTCAAGAGCAAGGGCGCCATCGCCTCGGTTGTCGGTGCCGTCATCGTCGCCGCCCTCATCGCCGCCGTCGTGGGGGGGTGCGGCTTCAACGCGGGCCGCTCCATTCCCGCCGTCGGCCCCGCGCTGCTGGGTCTCTCGGCCTTCGCCGCCGGTTTCGCGATGGTCGAGCCCGTCGACGCCATGTACGAGACCGTGACCCAGGGCGGCCCCAACCCGCTGCTGACCGCCCGCATCGCCCTGCTCGTCGGTGCCGCCGCGGGCGCGGGCGTGCATCTGGCCGCCGTCTGGGCGTTGCACTCACAAATGGTCCGCCGATTCGACACGACCGTGCGCAAGCTGGCGGGGACGGCGTGAAAGAAGGGATTAGGGACTAGGGATTGGGCATTAGAGAAGACTGAGAGATCAAACTCTTTCTAATGCCCAATCCCTAATCCCCAATGCCTTCCCTCGAAGCCAACCTCACCAAATGGTCCAACCACAACTGGCAGAATGCCGGCGAGGAATGGTCCACCCTCGCCGGCGGCAGCGCCCGCTGGTGGCACGGCATCCTCATGCCGCGCGTGCTGCCCATCCTCCAAGCACTCCCGCCCAAGCCGCACATCCTCGAGATCGCCCCGGGCCACGGCCGGTGGACGCAGTACCTGCTGCCATACGCCGCATCGCTCACCGCCATCGACATCGACGCCGGTTGCCTCGAGGCATGCCGCAAGCGCTTCGGCGGTCGCGTCCATCTCGTGCTGGGCGACGGCCTGACCCTGGGCGGCCCGCTCGAGCGCATCAACGGCCCCATCGACTTCTGCTTCAGCTACGACAGCCTCGTCCACGCCGAGATCGACGCGATGGGCTCGTACATCCGCGAACTCTCGCGCGTGCTGCGGCCCGGCGGCCATGCGTTCATCCACCACAGCAACCTGGCGGGCTGCAAGACACCCGAAGGCACGCCCCTGCACTGGCGCGCCAAGAGCGTCGACGCAGCGGCCATCCGCGAGCGCGCCCTGTCGTGCGACCTGAGCGTCCCGCTCCAAGAGCTCTGCACCAAGGGCGGCCCCAAGGACCGAGCCCTCATCGACTGCATCAGCGTGCTGCACAAGCCCACCAAGGGCCCGCCCGACACGGCGACCCAGGTGATCGAAAGCCCCGAGTTCTGGCGGCAGATCCAGATGATGGGAAGAATCGCCAAGCCCTACGACAACGCCGTAGAGTCAAAGTGATCCGTCCCTAGCACCCCGCATCGAACAAGTTCAAGAACGCCAGAAAATCGAACACGTCGATCTGCCCGTTCCCATCCAGATCCCCGCGGACATCCCCCGAGTCGACCCAGTTGCTCAGCAGCAAAAAATCAAAGATGGTCGCTTCGCAATCACCGTCCAGGTCCGCCGCGCACGGCTCGCAAGGCAGCCCGGCCAGCCCCGTCACCGGGCCCACGCCGGCCAACTCTCCAATGGGTTCCTGCACGCCCGTGTACGGGTCGAACCGCCACAACTGGGCCGTGCCGCCCATTCCAGCGGGCGTCACGACGAAGTAGCCCGTTTCCACGCCGTCGCGCTCGAGAACTTCCAGCCCGCCCACGTCGGCCAGCTCGACCCGGGGCAGCAGGGCCGAGAGCACGATCGTCTCGCCGGTCTCGGGGTCGATCAGCCGCAATGCCGGCGGCCCCTCCACCGCGCGCAGGTCGAGCCCGATCAGCACGCCGTCGCCGCGAGCGCCAAGCCCCGAAATATCCGTCGTCGGCACGAGCGTGGGCCCCGCCGTCGCCCGCCCCGTCGCCGGATTCACCGTGAACAATCTCGCGGGCGTGCCCGTGCTGGTGCCATAGATCGTGCCGTCGGCGAACACCGCCAGCCCGCCCTCGCGCGCGCTCAGTTGCAACCGGCCCACCCGCGTCGCGTCGCCGGTCTGGCGGTCGACGGCGTACACCATGTTGTCGGTGTTGGGCGTAAAGCCGATCAGCCGCCCGCCGCCCTCGAATGCCAGCCCGCTTAAGGGCGTGGGCCCAAGCGTGCCGGTGCCCGTCAACGGCTCGGCCCGCAGCACCTGGGCGGTCGCCGGGTCGATGTGGTACACCATCGGCGAGCCGAACGCCGCGTCGGTGGCCACCAGCACGGGCTCTCCCGCACCTGCCGCCATTGTCAGAACGCCTGTCCATGCGACAACCAAAGAACGCCCCATCATGGGCTTGCTCCCTCTCTCTATCGCCCACCGCCCGGGAAGGCCGCAGGCGAACCTCGTTCCCTCGTACCCACCTGATTATCGGCACGCCCGATCGATCCGTCTCCATTCCCCCCATTCCACCGACCAACGCCCACCGCGCCACCTAGACTGCCCGCTCATCGCGTCCCCCTTCGAGACCCCCCCGCGAATCCGGAGAAAGGCAACGCCGTGGCGGCCAAGCACTTCGACGTCGTCGTCATCGGTTCGGGCCCAGGCGGCTACGTCGGTGCCATCCGAGCCGCCCAGTTGGGCTACAAGGTCGCCTGCGTCGAGCGGGCCAAGCTCGGCGGCGTCTGCCTCAACTGGGGTTGCGTGCCCTCCAAGGCCCTGCTCTCCAACGCCGAACTCATGGACAAACTCGCCGAGAAGGAAGAGTGGGGGCTCAAGATCAACGGCACCATCGACTTCGACTGGTCCAAGGTCATCGGCCGCAGCCGAGACGTGGCCGACAAGCTCAACAAAGGCGTGGGCTTCCTGCTCAAGAAGAACAAGGTCGAACACATCCAGGCCAGCGCCAAGATCATCTCCCCGGCGAAGGGCAAAACCCCTGCCAAAATCGAGATCTACGACTGTAAGGTCGAAGAAGAACGCACCGACGCGCCCGCCACCCCAGCCGCCAAGCCCCGCGAGACCATCACCGCCGACAAGGTCATCATCGCCACCGGCTCGGTCGCAAGAGACCTGCCCTTCGCCAAGTTCGGCTCCTCACCCAACATCTGGGGTGCCCGCGAGGCCATGTTCAACAAGGGCTTCCCCAAGAGCCTCATCGTCGTCGGCTCGGGCGCCATCGGTATGGAGTTCGGCTACTTCTACCACGCCTACGGCACCAAGGTCACCGTCGTCGAGATGCTCGACCGCATCCTACCGGTCGAAGACGACGACGTCAGCCAGGCCATGCTCCGCTATTACAAGAAGGCTGGCATCGACTTCAAGCTCGGCATGGTCGGCACCAACGTCCAGGCCGACAAGAAGGGCGTCAAGGTCACCATCGCCCCCATGAAGGATGGCAAGCCCGACGACAGCAAGAAGGAAACCCTCGAAGCCGACAAACTCCTGCTGGCCATCGGCGTCAAGGGCCGCTTCGACGGCCTCTTCGACGACAAACTGGGCCTCGAAACCGTCAAGGACCACGTCAAGACCGACTACGACCCCGCCAAGCTCGGCGAGCAACGCATCGACTACAAGACCAACCTCGAGGGCATCTACGCCATCGGCGATGTCATCGGCCCGCCCTGGCTCGCGCACGTTGCCAGCGAGGAGGCCATCCTCTGCGTCGAGCGCTTCGCCTGGAAGGAAGGCAAGCTCGACCACGAGCCCATCCCGATGGATTACTCCATCATCCCCGGCTGCACCTATTGCCACCCGCAGGTTGCCAGCGTGGGCTACACCGAACGGGCGTTGAAAGAAAAGGGCCTCAAGGCCGGCCAGGACTACCAGGTCGGCAAGTTCCCCTTCAGCGCCCTGGGCAAGGCCATCGCCACCCGCCACACCGACGGCTTCTGCAAGATCATCCGAGGATTGCCCCGCGGCGAGATCCTCGGCGCCCACATCATGGGTGATCAGGCCACCGAACTCATTGCCGAGCTCAGCCTCGCCCGCCGTTTAGAAGCCACCAGCGAAGAACTCATCGCCACCGTCCACGCCCACCCGACCATGCACGCAGTCACTTATCCACATCTCCGAGCCCACGAGACGGA
>CAYGTM010000123.1:0-6727 GCA_964352795.1 uncultured Phycisphaera sp. | reverse complement strand
GGTATGGCGCGGATGGTTCCAAGCGTCTCTGGCGCGACGGCGCGTGGATCGAACAGCCCGAGCCCGCCCAGCCAACGGACGCGCCCACGCCGGGGTCGTAGACTGGCTCCCCCCAAGGAGCCATGAATCATGACCGAGCAGCCCGACGCACCAGAGACCACCGCCGAAACCTCGACCAAGAGCGAATCGCCCTTCAAGCCCGAGATTGTGTTCGAGGACTTCGCCCGAGTCGACCTGCGTGTAGCCAAGGTACTCGAGGCGGGCGACCACCCCAAGGCCGACCGCTTGCTTGTACTCAAACTCGACGACGGCAGCGGCACGCCCCGCCAGATTTGCGCGGGCATCAAGGGCCACTACACGCCCGAGCAACTGGTGGGCAAGAGCATCGTGATCGTCGCCAACCTCGCGCCACGCCAGTTGCGAGGCGAGGAAAGCCGCGGCATGTTGCTGGCCGGCAGCGACGCGGCCAAGGGGGCCGAGGAGCGCACGGTGGTGGTGCTGAGCCCGATGGGCGACCTGCCGCCGGGGTCGATTGTGAGCTGATCTAGCGAGGCCGGCGGGGTGGGCCGCCGGAGGGTCCTTGCTCGTCGCGGGGTGTCGTGGCCCGATCGAGCATGGCCTGCACCTCGGCCTCGATGCGCTCGGAGCGTTCGGCACGCTCGCGTTCGAGCTTCTCTCGGGCTCCGCGCAGTCGCTGGCCCATGCGATCGAGCCAGATTTCACGCGATTCGAGCTGGGCGTCGTACTGACCGGCCACCACGGCGGAAAGTTCTTCTCGCAACGTGGCCAACAGGTCGGCGGTCAGCGTGCCGGCGTTGGCAGCATCACGGACACGGCCGAGCACCGCCGAGATGCGCATCCCGTTGCGCAGGCGCTCGAGGGCGGGCTGGAACTCTTCGGACTGGTTGTCCCGCAGTTCGATCAGCCGATCGACCTCGCGGCGCAGACGGAAGATGGCGCGGCGGGCGTCGTCGGAGTCGGCCTGGGCGCTCAATCTCGTTGCCATCTCGGGGGCGTGCCGCTCAAAGAACGCCATGGCCCTGTTGCGCCAGAGCGTGTAGTCCTCGGGGCTCATGTCTTCGGGGCCGCGCGGGCCTTGGGCATCGCCCTCGCGGGGCCCACGCTGTTCTTCACGCTCGCCACCGCGGCCATCCTGGCCGAACTGCGCCAGCGCGGCGAGATGGCATTGCTGAACGAGGGTGGCCGCGGGCGATTCCCCTTGTTCCAGACGCTGCCGGATTTCACGCAGCCGAGTTTGCTGGCGTTCCAACTGCTCGGCACGGCGTTCGAGCAAGCCCATGAGCCGGCCCGGGTCGCCCTCGCCGCGTTGACGCTCTGGCGGCGCCGGGCGTTGGTCCTGGCCCTGGGTCATCGGGCCGACGACGAACATGCCCATGAGCATGGCGGTCAGGATCGGAACTCTGGAGGTCGGGCGTGGCATCAGCCGGCCCCCAGTTCGCTACTAGCCGAATCGCCGCCGAACGACCAAGCCTCGACAGTGGGCCGCCACGCCTCGTCGAGTTGCTCGGCATCCTCGGCTAGCGTGTCGCTCCACGAGGTGTCGCTGAAGAGGTCGGCGTATTCAAGGGCCTCGCTCACATGCTCATCGAGGGCCACGGTGGTCACGCGATCGGGTTGGGTGGGATTGGTGCTCGCGGGCACGAGCCACGTCGCGCCGGCCCAGGCCAGCAGCCCCACAGCCGCCGCGGCCGCGATGGGTGCCATCCAGCGGAGAAAGCCGATGCGGCCGATCACGCCGGTATTGGCACGGCCCTCGCGCAGCGCCACCACCGACGCCTCGAAGGCGCGGGCTTCAAGGGCCTCGGGTGCATCGCCGGGAATCGCGGAGATCTGGCTCGCCAGATCGCGCAGGTCGCTTGGGATGTCTTCTGACTCATGCATGTGCTTCGATGCCATGAAACGCCTCCGATCCACCAGTCCAACGCCTGTCGAGCGGAAATAATGCAGGCCCCTGCGTCCTAGAACCCTAAGCCGTCGATTCTGTCGTGTTGGCCGCTTCCAGCACCGCCCGCAGCTTTCGCAGGGCCCGATGGTGGCGGGCCAGCACCGTGCCCAGGGGCTGGCCCAGCACCTCGGCGATCTGCTTGAAGCTCATGTCGGCACGATGGCGAAGTTCGATCACCTCGCGGTCGGCGGGTGCCAGGCCCTCAAGGGCCGCGTGCAACTCGCCGGTTTCGGCTCTGGGGCTAGCGGCCTGGGCCTCCAAGCCCCCAGCCGCGTCGCCCAGGGCGTGGGTCGATCGCCGCTTGCGAGCCCGGGCGTCGTCTCGCAGACGGTTCATCGCCACGCGGAACAGCCACGCATCGAACCGGCCCTGCTCCTTGTATTGCCCCTGGCCCAGCACTCGGGCCACCGTCACGAACACGCTCTGGGTGATCTCGTCGGCTCGGGCCCGGTCGCACCCACGGCTGCGGAGCAGGCCGTAGACGCGGCGGGCGTAGGCATTCACCAGCTCGCGCCAGGCGTCCTCGTCGCCCTCGCCAGCGCGTAGGACCAACCCGCGGACGTGGGCGTCGTCCGGCGAAGCGTCGGGATGGCGTTCACGGTCGTGGCTGGGCATGCCCGCTCGGTTTCCGGCCCCATTGGGCCAACGTCACCCGTCAGCGTCGATTGCATCGGCCGACGGCTAGCCTCAGCACCATGCTCGCTTTCACCGTCACCGCCACCACCACCGACCCCGCCCAGGCCCAGCGATTCATCGACTGGCTCTCGCCCGACCCCGCCAAGGGAACGGCCGGCCACGCCGCCGACGTGGTGAGTTCGGGCGGCCTGAGCGCCCAGATCGTACGGATCGACCCCAAGGCCCCCGGCGACCCCATCACCATCGACTGCCGCTACCTGTTTGAATCCGCCGAAGCCTTCGCCCGGTACGAGAACGGGCCGGCGGTGCCATTGCGGGCCGAGGGGCGGGAGCTGTTCCCGCCGGATGGGCCGTTGAAGATGGTTCGGACGGTGGGTGAGGTGGTGGTCGAGGCGGGCGTGGTCCGATAGGTTCATGCGGGATGCCCAGAGCCAGCCGGGAAACGAACGGCTCGAGGTTTCAGGCCGTACCCACGCCGTTCATCGATCGATCCACCGTGTGCCGGAGCCCCGCGTGCCAGAACCCGACGAGCGGCTATTCGAGCAGTATCGCGCGGGCGACCTGGACGCGTTTCGGCAGTTGGTCGATCGTTATCGGAATGATCTGATCCGATTCCTGTATCGGCTGACCGGCTCGGCACACGCCGCCGAGGACGTTTTTCAGGACACGTTCCTCCAGGTTCACACTTCGGCGGCCAGTTTCGATACTTCTCGGAGGTTCAAGCCGTGGCTATTCACGATCGCGGCGAACAAAGGGCGGGACTACCTGCGTAAGAAGGGCAGGCGGCCGGCGAGCGAACTGAACGCACCGATCGCCAGCGACGGCCAAGGCACGACCTTCATCGACCTGCTGACGGTCGACGTGCCGCCGCCCGAGTCCGGGTTGGAACGAGAGGAACTGGAGCGGCTCGTGCAGGACGCGGTGCAACGGCTCTCGCCCACGCTACGGGAGATCCTCCTGCTGGCGTACTTCCAGAGGCTGAGCTACGCCCAGATCGCCGACGATCTGGAAATCCCGCTCGGCACGGTCAAGAGCCGGCTGCACGCGGCGGTCGCGTCCTTCGCCCGGCACTGGAAGGCCGTGATGCACGAGCGGAACCTGACCGAGACCGGGCAAGCCCAAGCCGATCGAGACTCGAAGGGGAGCACATCGTGAAGCCGAATCAGGACGACATCCCGACGAATCAGCTTGGCCCTGGATTGCCCGATGCTCGATTGGCCCAGGCCGACGCGCTGGCCGTGGATCGCTGGATGGATGGGCACGCGCCCACCGACAATCGCGAGCACCGTCTTGCCGACCTGCTCGGCCTGCTGAACGCCCAGAGCGCGATTTCCGCCGACGCCACACTGACCGACCTGACCATGCTGCGGATCATGCGGGCGAGTGGCTCGCGGGTTGACATTCCCGAAGAGACACCCGAGCTGGCACCGATGGATGCCGAAGCCCTTGACGCGTGGATGCTGGCCGGCGGCCGGGTCGATCGTGTGCCCGCGGCGCTCCGCGAGCGGGCCCAGAAGCTCGAGGGCCTGGCCACGCTCGTGAGCCGGGGGCCCGAGCCGGTGGTGTCGTCCGACCTTGTGGATCGGCTGATGACCCAGGTTTCGTTGCTGCCCACCGAACGCCGCGAGGAGTTACAGCCCGAGGTCGCCGGTCGCATCCGCATGGCCGACCTGATGTCGATCGCCGCGGTGCTGGTGGTGGGTGTTTCGGTGATCTGGCCGCTCCTGAGCTCGATGCGCGATGCTCATTACCGGACGGTCAGCTCGGCCCGCATGGCGGCGGCGGGCAACGGCATGGCGGCGTATGCCTCGAACTATGGCTCGCTGCCCCAGGCCAGCGCCTCGCTGGCGGGCAACCCGTGGTGGGAGGTGGGCCAGAACCCGGCCCACTCGAACTCGGCCAACCTGTTCACGCTGGCCCGCGACGGCTTCGTCGAGATCGCCCAACTCGCCAGCCCCACCAACCCGCTGGCACCCACCAGCGCCACCGGCCGGGACGCCAGCGACTGGGGCTCGCTCGAAGAGGTGTCGTACAGCTATCGGAACATGTTCGGCGGGAAGAATCGGGAGTTCGACCTGACCCCCGGCAGCGCGTTGCTGGCCGATCGCTCGCCGATCGTGCCGCCCTCGCGCCGCGGCGAGGCGGCCCGGGCCGACGCCAACTCTCGCAACTTCGGCGGCCGGGGCCAGCACCTGCTCTTCGGCGATGGCTCGGTGGTGTGGCTCACCAGCCCCGTGCTGGAGAACGGCGACAACATCTGGCTGCCCGGCAGCGTCGAACGCGACCTGGCCCGCGACGGCCGGGCGACGCTGAGCGGGCGTGAGACGGCTGATGGCCCGGCAGACGCCTTCCTGGTTCCCTGATCCGGGCCCCAAGGGCAGCTTGAGATCGCTTTTCCCCGTCTGGGGTCGCGCCTAGCATCCCTGCTCCCCGGGGCCCATGCCTTGGGGGTTCTGGAAAGGGTTGATTGCCATGCCGAAGACCAAGCCCCATAAGGGCACGCTCAAGCGGATCCGGATTTCCAAGTCGGGCAAGATCCGCCACCGCTCGGCGAACCACAAGCACTTGAGTTCGCACAAGTCTGGCAAGCGGTTGCGCCAGCTCCGCAAGGACCGGATCATGGCCAACCCGGACGCCAAGCGTCTCGAGAAGCTGCTGTTCCGCCGCCTTCGCGGCCGGACGCAGGCCAAGAGCACCATGAAGCGCAGCCCCAGCCCCGAGCAGCGCCGGGCCGCCCAAGAGGCGGCGGCAGCCGAGAACTAAGGAGCACCGGGCACAGGCCCAGCTCTGATCGCCCAGCTCTGATCGCATTGACAACTGTGTATTGGCCGCGTCGCGGGCCATAAGCCGGCAGGATGACCCCGCCGCCCCGCGTCGAGGCGGGAGAACCTGACCATGCCACGCGTTCGTATCGGCTCCGCTCGTAACCGCGCCCGCAAGCGCATCCTTCGTGACGCCCGGGGCTATTACGGCACCCGTGGCAACCACCGCTACCTGGCCAAGGAAGCGGTCATTCGTGGCGGCGCGTTCGCCTACGCCCACCGCCGCCTGCGCAAGCGTGACATGCGCAAGCTGTGGATCACTCGCATCACGGCGGCCTGCAAGATGCGCGGCACGCGCTACAGCGTGGTCATCAACGGCCTGAAGATGGCCGGCATCACGCTCAACCGCAAGATGCTCAGCCAGGTGGCCATCGAGGATCCCAAGCTGTTCGACTCCCTGGTCGAGACGGCCCTCACGAAGACCACTGCGGGCAATCCCGGCGAGTTCAAGCCCGCCGCGGCGTGAGGATCTGAATCCTGAATGTGAACACGAGGCCCTGGCGCAAGCTTGGGCTTTTTTTGTGCGCGTTCGAGAGAAGAGCCCAGGCTTGCGCCAGGGCCTCGTTCGGGCTTAGTCCTCTCGCAGGAACTTGCGGAGCTGGGCCTGGGCCTTGTCGAGGTCTTGCTGGAGCTGGCGGACGCGCAGGAGCGAGCGGACGCGGGTGAGCAGTTCCAGCTTGTTCACGGGCTTGGTCAGGAAGTCGTCGGCCCCGCAATCGACGGCCCGCGCCACATCACCCACCTCGCCCAGGGCCGTGACCATGATGATGGGGATGTCCTTGGTCTTGGGATTGGTCTTGAGCCGCTCGGTGGCCTGGTAGCCGCTCATGCGGGGCATCATGATGTCCATGAGGATCAGGTCGGGGGGGTTGGCGGCCACGGCGTCGAGGGCGGCCTGCCCGTCCTGGGCCACGGCCACGCTCACGCCCAGGTCGTCGAGGTAGGCCTCGAGCAGTTCGGCGTTCTGGGCGTTATCGTCGACCACCAGGACCGTGCCGGTGAGCGGGTCGTCTTGGCCTGGCTGGGCTGGTTGGGCGTGGGGGTCTGTATGTTTGGTCATGGGGCCTCCGATACCCGCGAGGGGTCTAGCCTGACTTGTATGCCCATCGCTCACACCGGGCCGGTCGGGAAGCCGATGGTGGGCAGGAACGGTACACCACAGCGGCACGGAGGCGCGGATGGCATTGGCGTTGGCTGATCGGGGCGGTCGGGCTTTGGCGGGCGTGGTCGCCGGGTTGATGGTGCTGGTGGCGACGCTGCCGGTGCTAGGGGACATCCAGCGGGATCTCGAACGGGCCATCGC
>CAYGTM010000122.1:0-6733 GCA_964352795.1 uncultured Phycisphaera sp. | reverse complement strand
GTTCGGGAGGCGAATCGGCGGTGGGGGTGGTGGCGGTCGGCATCAGGCGGTGTCCTTTGCGAGTCTCAGGCCGGAAAACTGCCAGCGTTTCGTGGGATGGAAGAAGTTGCGATACGTCGGCCGGATGTGGGATGCCGGCGTGACGCACGACCCACCACGCAGCACATACTGCGAGCTCATGAACTTGCCGTTGTACTCGCCCAGTGCCCCGTCCTCGGCGGCGTAACCCGGGTAGGGGTCGTAGCTGCTGCGGGTCCATTCCCACGCGCCGCCGAACATGCCGTCGAGTTGCCCCGGGCCGCTCCCGGGCGTGCTCGGGTGGAACACGCCGCGCTCGAGCATGTGCGAGGCCGTGACCGCATCACGCCAGGTGATGCCCGCACGCTCGTGGTCGCGCAGGCACGCGGCTTCCCACTCGAACTCCGTGGGCAAGCGCGCCCCGGCCCATCGCGCGAACGCCTCGGCCTCGAAGAAGCTGATGTTCGTGACCGGCTCGTTGGGGTCGATCTCGCGCTCGCCTTGCATGGTGCTGACGCGCCACTGATCGTCGCGGCACGTCCAGTACATGGGCGCTTCCCACCCCTCGGCCTTGACGGCCGCGGCACCTTCGTCCAGCCACAGATTTTCACGCGAATAGCCATTATCTTGCATGAACTCGAGGTAATGACCACAGGTTACGGGTCGGCTGGCAATGGCGAATGGTCGCAGATACACCTTATGGCACGGCTGCTCGTTGTCATAACAGAACTCGGGGCCATCATAACCAACCCACAAAAGGCCGGCCTCGAACTCGATCCATCGCGTGTCAGCTGGCACTGCGGGTTCGTGCGTTTGCACGTCGTACACCTCGCACGCCGCCCCGCACCACAGGGCGTGGCGGATGTCGGTGAGCAGGAGCTCCTGGTGTTGCTGCTCGTGGTTGAGGCCGATCTCGGTAATGCGAGCGGCCTCCTCGCTCAAACGCTCACCCGAGAGCAGTTCCATCATGCGCTCATCGACGTGCGCTCGATACGCGAGGACGGCGTCGAGGCTGGGCCTGGTCATCATGCCGCGCGATCGTCGGGGCTGGCGATCGCCCACCTGCGTGTAGTAACTATTGAAGAGATATGCGAAGCGTTCGTCAAAACTCCGACCGGGATCGACGCGCGAGAGCACGAACTGCTCGAAGAACCAGGTGGTGTGCGCAAGGTGCCACTTGGCCGGGCTGGCGTCGGTCATCGATTGGACCACGCAATCCTCGGCGGACAAGGGCGCGCGGAGCGCGTCGGTGGTGTGACGGATAGCTTCGTATCGCTCGGCCAGCGACGCCCCGGTGAGCGGTGTTGATGCGATCGTGATGCCCATGGCGATCTTCCCTCTTGCTGTGGGCGTGTCGGAATCGCAACAGGCTAGCGCCCCGATCGGGTCGGGTCATCCGAGTGCGTGATGATTGCGGAATGCCCGCAAAACATGAGAAGTTTCTAACGCGGCGAGCCACCCCGGGCACCCGATGGCGAGAGCATTCGCTCGATGGCATCAAGCCCAAGCGTCAGCACGATGGCCATGACCGCCGCAGGGATGAGGCCGGCCAGGATGAGCACCGTGTCGAGCCGTCGGATGCCCGCGAGGATGGGATCGCCGTAACCGCCGGCCGCGATAAACCCACCCAGCGTGGCCGTGCCGACATTGATAACCACCGCCGTCTTGATGCCCGCGAAAATGTTCGGCAGCGCGAGCGGGAGCTCCACATGGAGCAGCATCCGCCCCTTGGGCAACCCAAGCGAGCGGGCCGAGTCGCGCACCGATTGGGGAATCTGCGTGAGCCCCGCGTGCGTCGTGCGCACGATGGGCAGCAACGAATACACGAACAGTGCGATGATGGCGGGAACCTGACCGATGATCGCCAGAACGCTGACGAGCAACCCCAGCAACGCGAGGCTGGGAATGGTCTGCAAGATGCCGCTCACGCTCAGTACGGACTGGCCAAATGCACGCGAACGCGCCGCCAGCACGCCCATCGGCACCGCGAACGCGACAGCCAGGAGCATCGACACGCCCACGAGCACGCCGTGCTCGGCGGTGGTTCTCGGGACTTGGGCGATGGCCTGACGCACACGGTCGTTCAGGCTGAGCGAGCCGCCGCCGATACCCGCGTTCTCGAAGTAGTTCCGGGCGACGCCCGATTCTTCCCTGCCATCGATATCGACCTGGGCGTTGAGGGCCGACATTGCGCTTTCGTCGAGCACGCCGGTGAGTGATTCGATGGCCCGTATCGCGCGTGGGTTGCGCTCGGGTAGATCGGCACGGTAGATCCACACCGCGTCGTATCGCGGAAAGTGTTCGAGGCTATCACGCAGCACCACGAGGCCCATGCTCTCGATCTTGGCATCGGTGGTGTACACCTCCTTGGCGTCGATGGCCCCGCTGGCCAATGCGCGATATCCCAGATCGTGGTCGATGCCGCGGATGTCGGTGTGCGGAAGTTCGTACGCCTCCTTGAGCGCTCGCCACCCGTCGCGTCGCTCGATGAACTCGTTGGTGAAGCCGAGTCGCAACCCGGCCGCGCTTCGCAGGTCGGCGATGGTCTCGAGCCCGTATTCCTTGGCGGTCGCCGGCAAAATGCCGATGGCGTATGTATTGTTGAAGCCGATGGGCGCGCTCATGGCCAATCCGACATCCGCCAAAGCTTCGCGCAGCTCCCGCTCTGTGCTCAGGCCTTGGTTGGCAAAGATCTCGCGCAGCAGCGTGCCCGTGTATTCGGGGTACACATCGATGGCTCCCGATCGCACGGCCTCGTACACCAACCGCGTGCCGCGCATCGAGGCCGTGTGCTTGGTATCGAGCCCTTCACGCCGTGATCGCTCGGCCAGTATCTCACCGAGCAGGATCGATTCGGTGAAGCTCTTGGAGCCGATCGTGACTGTTTGCTGCGCCTGGAGCGTCCAGGAAAACCACAATACGATAAAGAGCATGGAGCGCATCATGCTCGTGCCCCTTCCAAGCCGTGCAGCCTGCGCTGGGCGTTCACGAACTTTCGTACGAAGTCGCTGGCCGGCTCGCGCAGCATCGCTTCGTGCGGCCCGTCCTGCGCGATCGCGCCATCGTGCATCAGCACAACCCGGCTGGCCAGATGCTGGGCCTCGGCCAGATCGTGGGTCACCAGCACGACGGTCTTGTTCAGCCGATCGAACAGATCTCGGAGCTCGTCCTGAAGGTCTGCCCGCACCATCGGGTCGAGCGCGCCAAGCGGTTCGTCCAGGAGCAGGGCTTCGGGGTCGTTGGCCAGCGCGCGCATGAGGGCCACGCGCTGCCGTTGCCCGCCGCTGAGTTCGTGCGGGTAGCGATCGAGCAGGGCGGCGTCGAGCTGAACGAGCTCCGCCAGTTCCGCCGCTCGATCGCGCGCTCGCTGTTTGCTCCACCCCAACTGCCTTCCGAGAAGCGTGACGTTCTGCCGTGCGGTGAGGTGCGCGAACAGGCCGCCCTCCTGCACGACATACCCGATGCGTCGCCTGCTTGGCGTCAGGGCCTTGCTGGCCATCTCGATGCCATCGAAAGTGATCGTTCCTTCGTCTGGTGCAAGCAGGCCATTCATCAGGCGAAGCAGCGTCGACTTCCCGCACCCGCTGGGCCCGATGAGGGCCACCGTCGTGCGCGGCTCGATACGCAGATCGATACCATCAAGCACTACTGTGTGGCCGAAGGACTTACGAACACCACTCAGCTCGAACATGGTCGAGGTTAGCGCGCTCTGGCGGCGCGATCAGAGATTTGTCCCGATCGTGATGCCCCGCCGCTCCAGCAGGCTGCCCTCGGCGAGATAAAGCCCGATGAGCGCGAGGCGATATTCCACGACCGCGGCAACTTCGGCGATTTCGGCTTCCAGCAGGTCTCGTTGGGCCTGGGCCACCAGCAGCGACGTGCCAACGCCCGCCTCGAAGCGTTCGCGTTCGGCGTCGGCCGTGCGTTGCTGGAGCACGCGGGTGGTGCTGCTGGCGGTGATCTGCCGTCGCGCCCGCTCCACCTCGTTGATGGCCAGCCGCACGTCGTAGGCCACGATCTGTTCGAGGGTCGCCACCGCCGCGGCGGCTTGCTGTCGAGAAGCGATCGCCGCCCGTTGCTCGCCCCGCGCCACGAGGCGGCCGAGCGCTTGCGCACACTGCACGCCCACCGTTGCAGCGAACGTATCGTCGCTGCGATTCTCGATCGATTGGCCAAAACTGTCGGCAAACCCCGTCTTGCCCAGCGCCACGAACACATCGAGCCTGGGCAGTAGCCCCCGCCGGGTGAAGATGACTTCGAGGCGGTTTTGTTCGAGCCGTAAGCGGGATTCCGCGAGATCGGGCCGCACGCGCCGCGCCAGTTCGATGCGCTCGGCGGCGTCCTCGATGGCCTGCGGCTCGGCCTCGGGCATGGTGGTGGCCACGACCTGGCGATCGTCGAGGTCGGGCGCGAGCGGGCCCAGCGCGCCGACGAGCCTGAGAAGCTCAAGCCGTGCCGCGGTTTCCTGCGCCCGCGCGTCGATGAGCGCCTGCTCGCGCACGGCCACCTCCACCTCGAAGGCCGCCAGTTCGCTGGAAGGCAGCACGCCCACCTCGATGCGCTGGCCGGCCTCGTCGGCCTGGATGCGGGCCAGATCGAGCGAACGCTCGAAGATGGCAATCTGCCGACCGGCCAGCACATACGCCCAATATGAACGCTCGGCATCACCAAGCAACGACTCGACAAACCCCCGCAGCTCGTGCTTGCTCGCCTCGGTTTCAAGCTCGGCTTGCCTGACGCGCGCGAGGTTCGCCGCAGGCCCGAAGCCGCGCAAGAGGGATTGCGTCACGGTCAGGCCGACACGCGCGGTTTCCTGCGTGGGCGCGCGGTTCGAGGCATTGCGCCCCTGGCTGGCACCCAGCTCAACGCTCGTGCCGCTGGGCAGGTCCTGGCGAATGCCCGCCTCGACATCGCGGGTGTCGGCCCGCACCGGGAACTGTTCGCCGGTCGCTCGCGCGGTCTCGACCGATTCCTCGGTGCCGATGCTGGCGCTGGCGAACGCCTCGGGGTCGAACACGCCACGCTCGATGAGCTCGAACGCGCCGGCGATGGCGGGGTTCAACTCGGCTACCCGCAAATCCGGGTTTCGCGCCAGCGCGAGCATCACCGTGCGTTCGAGGCTCAGTTCCAGCGGGCCGGCGTCGGATACGGTGGGGGGCTGGTCGACCGGCCCCTCGGGCGTGGCAAACACCGGCGTGGGCACGGGGCGAAAGCGTTGGCGTTCCTTCTCGAGTTGCCGATCCCAATCGGGCTCGAACGCATCGATGGCCGTCTGGGCGCAGCCCGAGATCGCAAGCATCGTCACCGCTCCGGCAATACCAACCCGATTCAAGACTTTGCCTCGGGCTTGTACGCGTGATCCGGCGAGTCGGAATGCAGCAGCGTGTACGCCGCGGGCACGACGACCAGCGTGGTGAGCATCGAACTCAACAGTCCGCCGATCACCGCGCGGGCCAGCGGCGCTTGCGCGTCGGCACCCTCGCCGATGCCCAGCGCCAGCGGCGTGAGGCCCAAGATGGTGGTCAGCGAGGTCATCAGGATCGGCCGCAACCGCCGCCGGCCGGCTTCCATCGCCGCTTCGCGAGTGCCCATGCCGTCCTTGCGCAATCGCCCGGCTTGGTCAACCAAGAGGATCGAGTTGTTCACCACGATGCCGCCCAGCATGATGCAGCCGATGTAGCTCTGTACGTTCAGCGTGGTGTTGGTGGCCAGCAGCGTCACGATCACGCCGATGACCGCTAGCGGGACGGCGAGCATCACGATGAGCGGGTCTCGCAGGCTCTCGTACTGGCTGGCCAGCACCATGTACACCAGCACCAACGCGAGCACGAGCGCGATGCCGAGCTGCTGGGCGCTCTCGCGCTGCTCCTCGACGTTGCCCGCCAGCACGAAGTCGTAGCTCGCGGGTCGGGCGATCTGGTCGAGGGCCGTCTCGACATCGGCCGCCACCGCGCCAAGATCCCGGCCCACCACGTCCGCGGTGATTTCGAGCAGCCGTTGCTGGTCCTTGCGCTCGATCACCGTCGGCCCGCGGCCCGGCTCGGCCTGCACGAGGTTCCGCAGCGCGACGGCCTCGCCCGAGGCGCTCCGCACCGTCATGTCGAGGACTTCGTTCACGTCCAGCCGCTGGGCGTTGGCCAACTGCACCAGGATGCGGTACGAGTAGCCCGCGGGCCGATACTCACCCGCCTGGCTGCCGGCGATGGCGGTCTCGATGGCCTGGGCGATGTCGCGTACGCTCACGCCCAGATCGGCCGCCTTGGCCCGGTCGATGCGCAGGCGTTGCTGGGGCGCGCCGTCGGTCGAGTTACTGTCGATGTTCTCCACGCCCTCGACGCGGGCCATGGCCTCCATCGCGCGTTCGGTCAGCAGCGCGAGTGTTTCGAGGTCGTACCCGCGCACCTCGACGGTCAGGCCCTGATCGCCGCCCAGGATGCGTTCGAGCAGGAACTGCCCCTGCGGCGCGCGCGTGCGGATGGTCATGCCCGGGATGCGGCCTTCAAGCCGCTGGCGCAGGTCGTCGGCCACTTCCGTGTTCGACCGATCGCGCTGGGCCGACGGCGTGAGCGAGAGGCGGATCTCGCCGCTCGCGCCGTCGCCGGGGTTCCACCCGCTGGCGCCCACGCTGGTCACCCAGGCGACCTTCTCGGGCACGGCCTCGGTGACGATCGCTTCCATGAGGCGGGTCTGCGCGTCCCCGCTGTCCAGTCGCGTG
>CAYGTM010000121.1:4476-6739 GCA_964352795.1 uncultured Phycisphaera sp. | reverse complement strand
CTCCACCACATCCCCCTCGGCCAACGTCCGCCCCTCGTGGGTCGCCTTGGGGGCCAACTCGCGGTTCACCTCGACCGCACAGGCCGTCCGGCCCAGGCCGAGATGGTCGACGAGCCCGGCGATCGTGGTGCCGTGGGGCACCGACCGGGCCTCGCCATTGACCTCCAGCGTGATGCTCTGGGTTGTCTGTGTCATGGCGAAAGAGTATGCGGGCGGTGACGGACCCCCACCCGATCGCGTACCGTATAGGCATGAGCCCCTACCGCCTCCACGGCCTGTCCATCCTGATGCTTTTCGCCGCCCTCGCGCTTACCGCTTGCGAGCGTGAATACACCCACGAGAGCCCCGAGGCCCTTCTCGACTCGGCACGCCAGATGGTGGTCGACGGCAACGCCCGCCGCCTGAGCGAACTGGTGTGGACCGAGAGCGATGGCGAGGCCTTGGTGATCGACCGCCTGGGCCGCACGTTCGGTGCCCTCCAACGGCTCGGCAACGCCGTGTCCGAGGCGTTCCCCGGCGAGGTCAAAAGAATCCGCGAGCAGGCCGACGAGGCCGCCGAGAACGGCGAAATCACCAGCCTCATCGGCCGGGCACTCACGGCCCAGGGCGGCGTGGCCCGTGGCGCGCCCGGCGCGATCCGCGACGAGCAGCGGATGCGACAGGGCCTGGACAGCGTCGTGCGCGAGCTGATGGCCGACCCCTACGGCTGGCTCGAACGCAACGGCGACAAGCTCGAGCCCATGCGCATCACCGACGACATCGTCGCCCTGAGCTGGCAGGACAAGCCCGTGCTGGGCCTGCGCCTGGTCGAGGAGGACGGGCAATGGTACTTCCGCCTGCCGCTGGACCTGCCCGCCATCAAACGCTTCGTGCCCAAGACCGAAGAGGAGTTCGAGATCTGGGGCGAGCTGGTCGCCAGCGTCCACAACGTGCTCCTCGACCTGGCCATCGAGGTCGAAGACGGCAAGCACAAAAACCTCGAAAGCGTCGCCAGCACCGCGGGCGAGTACGCCCTGCCCACCGCCTTCATGGTGATGATCGCGTATGGGAAGGCGATGGAAGAGCGGGGGAACTGAGTACCCTGCGAACCAGTGATACTCAGGCCGAGTAGATACCGACGGCATCACTAATTGTGATCGCATTCTATTCTAGAGGATCCGCTTGATGCAAGCCGTTGGTTACACAGACCGCCCTTTGGGCCAGGGTGTCAATGCCGTCTGGCATATGGACCTCTACGCCTTGTGCGATGGGGCGGCGGTGCGTTCGCTGAGTGGAACTATAACGACGTCCTCGCGGTAGCTGAAACCCCAACATCTGTCGCGGTCCTGTTCTCGGGAACAATGACGCATCACCCGGACCTTCTCACGGCGAATACCTATGGGACCGGGCTCCCGGCACCCGCTGGCAACCACGTCGTGGTGATTGATCTTGGGATCAGAAACATGATGCTCGATATGCCCGCCGCGGGCATCGCGGACGCAAAGCAAGCCAATGCGGCGGCCATTGCCGGACTCACGAACTGGGACTCGCCAGAATCCCTAGGGGCGGGCAATCCGATGGCCGCTGAGCTCGCGTTCTGGATCTTGCTCACGATCGCGTGCATGGTGGTCATCAGCGTGATCGAACCCACCATCAGCTTCATCCGTAAGCGAAGGAAACGTCGCGCGGCAAACGTGGCATGAGGAGTTCTGATGCTGCGTAAATCCCGGTGATGCACAATAGAATCGCGCATAAGAAAGCCCCTCGCGTACGAAGGGCTCGTCAGTGCCAAGGGTGTGGGTATTTACTCGCAGCCGGCGTCGAAGGCGTTCTGGAAGGCGAGGAAGTCGAAGATCGTGAGCTCGCCGTCGCCGTCGAAGTCGGCAGTGAGATCGCCGGCGTCGAACAGGTTCTGGAACTCAAGGAAGTCGAAGATGGTCAGCTCGCCGTCGCTGTCGATGTCGGCCGGGCAGGACGCGCCGGCAATCTCCATCGAAGCGAAGGTGATCTCCATCACCACATTGTCGGGGAAGGCGCGCCAGATCGTGAAGTTGAAGCGGGTCAGGCCCGTGAAATCGTAGGTGCCGATCGCGTCGGTAATGTCCAGCGAGTCGAGGGTCGCGCCGTCGTAACCAACGTCGCAGCCCAGTTGGTATGGAGTCGCGTCGAGGGGCACGCCGCCGGGCGAGGTGCGCGAGGTCGAGAGGATGAAGCCGTCCGAGACGGGGAACCCTTCAACGATCGTGAAGAAGGCCTCGGTGCCCGCGACGATTGTGGTCCTGAT
>CAYGTM010000121.1:0-4466 GCA_964352795.1 uncultured Phycisphaera sp. | reverse complement strand
CGCGCGAGCCGCGTCGGCCGCGCCGCCCCGCTCCCCTCGAGGAAGGAATCTTCGGTGAGGGCGTAGTTGCGCAGGTCGCCGGGCAGCACGTCGAAAAAGTCATCCGAATCAACCTGGAAGGAAACCGTGGTCGCGTCGCCCGGTTGGACGCCAGCGAGGACGCCTTCGGCAATGCGGTTCGAGGACACCTCGCCGTTGAACGTGACGGTAATGGGATCGGCGTGGGCTGCGGTGCCCGTTGCGGCGAGCACACTGAGAAGAATCAACTTGTTCATGTCGTACCTCAAGGATGTGTGATTGAAAGTGGGACTTGTCAATCGAAGGTCTTGGCTTACTCGCAACCGGCGTCGAAGGCGTTGGAGAAAGTCAGGAAGTCGAAGATGGTGAGGCTGCCATCGCCGTCGAAGTCGACGGCGAGGTCGCCCGAATCGAACAGGTTCGAGAACTCGAGGAAGTCGAAGATGGTCAGCTCGCCGTCGCCGTCGATGTCGGCCGGGCACGAGTTGCCGAGGTACACAACCCAGGTCTGGGTGTTGCCCAGGGTGTCGGGGTAGCCCGTGCCTGCGAGCCATTGGCCGTCGGCCGAGATGGCGCTGACGGAAGAGAAGAAGTAGCCGGCGGGGTACGAGACGCCCTTGCTGTCGAGAAAGTCGGCGACAGTCATGGTGCCCAGGCCCTCTTGCCAGATGAAGCCGCGGCCGAAGATGGCGGGCGAACCGAAGCCCCACGTGCCACCGCCCACGAGCGAGCCGTCGTGGTTGACGGCCCTCGCGCCCATGCGGCTGTCGGCGCCGACGGTCAGGTTGGGGATGGTCTGCAACTCACCCGTGGCGGTGTTGAAGCGCCAGGTGTCGGTGGGGTCGAACAGGCCGCCGAAGGCGATGCCCACGGCCCAGACGCCGTCGTCGGATACGTCCAAGGCCTCCGAGAGCTGGTTCCCCATGTCGTCGGTGATCAGCGTCTGCACGCCGTCGACCCAGACCGAGCCTTGGCGGAAGCCGTCGACGGCGTCCTGCCAGCCGACGATGACCGAGCCGTCGTGGCTCACGCCGTTGGGGCGGGCCGACTGGCCCTCGGCCATGGTGCCGATGTCGGTGACGCCCAAGCCCTCGCTCCACTTCATGACGTGCGTGTCGACGGTGCCCAGGCTCGTCCAGCCCAGGCCCACGACGTGGCGGCCGTCACCGGAGATCGACCAGCCGCTGGAGACCTCGGCGTCGACCTGGCGGCCGATGTCCGGGATCATGCCGAAGCCTGTCCACTCGCCGGTTGCCACGTCATAGCGCGACATCTCGTGCCAGCCTTCGGCGGGGTTGAAGGTGGTGCCGCTGATGAACAGGCCGTCGCTGGAGATCTTGCCCTGGCCACCGACGCCCAGGCCGGGCGTCACGCCGCCGATCTGGACCGAGCCGGTGCCGGCGGTCCACATGAAGTACTGATCGCCGAAGCCGCTCGAGCCGCTGACGACGCCGGTGGTGCTGATGTCGTCGGCCAGGCCCTGGCCCACGGGGATGGTGAAGAAGTCCTGGGCGGCGGCGAGGCCGGCGATGGACAGGATGGCCGAGGCGGCCGCAATGGTCTTGACGGTTCGGTTCTGCATGTTCGTGCCTCCCGAGCCGGGACGCGGCTCGCTCTCGTGGTGTTGCCTTGGCATTCGCCAAGGGTTCTGCCGGGGGCCTCCAGCCCTGCTCGGCCTGATTCCTTCGAGACAATAGCACACCCGGTTCCTCCTCTGCAAGTTTCCCTGGGGAAAATCTCAAAGTTTTTGTTGCCAAGGTGCGCTTTGCGGATACCATGATCCAATAGAGCCCGGCAATATGGGAAAAAGCACCCATACGGCCCGGCAGGAAGCCTATGAACACTGCAACTGCAACAAGCTTCGATGAGCACTGCCGGGAAGCCGTTCGGGAGTTGCGAGGTGCATTGCTGGACCTATACGCCCAGGTCCGGGCGGATGCCGACCGGCCTCAGGAAGTCTCGCGCTTGCTGGGCCTGAACAAGAACCTGACCTGGAAGGTCTCCCGCGTATTGCAGACCGAGGATGCCTTCGCGGCTCTGCCGCTGCTGCCGGGGATGGCCGGGGTTGAGTTGTTGCTCGCGGCCGCCGGGAAGGCCGGGGCCACCGAACAGTCGCTCTCGCGGGCCCGGGTGGCTATCGCGGCCATCGAGTCGATGGTGGCCACGCACGGCGGCGACCGGGCGACGATGGAACTCATGATCGACAGCCGGGCCGGTGGCGGGCTCGAGAAGAGCCGGAAGCTGGCCTATCGCGGCAACGCGGGCATCTGGGGCGTGCAGGCCAAGGTGCGTGTGTCGGCCCAGGTGCTGGCACCGAACCCCGATGACCCCGACATGCTCGACGTGGTGCTGGTGGCCGGCTTGCAGCAAGTGCGGCGATTCAGGCCCATCCCGCGGTGGCCCGTCTTCCGCCTTGGTCGATACGAGGTCGAGGGCGCGGTCGAACGCTTCGGTATTGAGGATGCGTCCGACGGGCCCGAGGGGCTGCTGGCGTCGTTCACGCGCGGGGCCATGCCCGAGATCCATATCCGCGAAGAAGGCGACGGGCTCATTTACGAGGTCGGTGACGGGCCGGTGGGCAAGACGGGCGAGTTCGGCTGCTACTTCGGCTTCGGGTATCGCCGAGACGTGCCCCGCTACGCGACCAAGCCCGACGACACCGCCTGGCTCGCCGCCGCGGTGGCGATGCCCGTCGAGACGCTGCTGTTCGACCTGTTCGTCCACAAGGACATGCCCGAGGCCCTGGCGTCCGAGACGGCGGTGTACGGCGGCGCGTGGCTGGGCAGCCCCGAGTTTCCCGAGACGGCCCGGCTGCCCATCAATGAGCAGGCCATCCACCTAGGCCGCGGCGCCAATCTCTCCACGCCGCTGGCCGATCAGTACCCCGCCGTCATGGCCCGGGTCTTCGAGCGCACGGGCTGGTCGCCGTCGGACTTTCACTGCATGCGGCTGATTATGGACCATCCACCGATGCCCAGCCGGGCGGTGATCCGGTTCCCGCTTCAGCACAAGATGCCGTAAGAAGCGCGACGCCAGCCAGCATTGACAGCCGCTGGCGCGATCGCGCTTCGAGAAGTATCCGATACGCTTCCTACCGTCCCAGCCCGTTCGAGCCCGGCACTGGTGCCATGTCGAACATGCGTTCCTGCTGGGGTTCGACGAACTGGCCGGTGGTCGGGTGCTCCACGTCGATGCGGTAGTCGCCGCTCCAGCAGGCGGTGCAGTAGCGTTCGGGCGCGTGCTTGGCGCAGGCGAGCAAGCCATCAAGGGAAAGGAAGTGCAGGCTGTCGACGCCCAGATACTCGCGGATGTCTTCCACGGTTCGGCCGTTGGCGATGAGCTGATCGCGCGTGGCGAAGTCGACACCGAAGTAGCACGGGTGGCGGATGGGCGGGCAACTGATGCGCAGGTGGACCTCGGCCGCGCCCGCCTCGTAGATCTGCCGCATCTTGAGGCGGGTGGTGGTGCCGCGGACAACTGAGTCATCGACCACGACCACGCGCCGGCCGCGCACGAGTTCGGCGATGACGTTGAGTTTTAAGCGCACGGCGGTCTCGCGTTCGTGCTGGGTGGGCTTGATGAACGTGCGGCCGACGTAGCGGTTGGGCACGATGGCTTCGCGGTACGGGATGCCGCTGGCGCGGGCGTAGCCGTTGGCGGCACTGCGGCCCGAGTCGGGCATGGGCATAACGTAGTCGGCGGGGTTGTCACGCAGCGTGGGGTCTTCTTCCCACAAGGCCGCCCCGAGGTCTTCGCGGAAGGTCTGGACGTTCTGGCCAAAGACGGTGCTGGCCGGGCTGGCGAAGTAGACGTGCTCGAAGATGCACAGGGCCGTGGGCTCGGCTTGCGGTGCGAAGCGGCGGCTGCGCACGCCTTGATCGTCGAGGGTGATGATCTCTCCGGGTTCGACCTCGCGCACGAGTTTCGCGCCGAGCACGTCGAGGGCCACCGTCTCGCTGGCAACCACGGGCGAGCCGTCGGGCATCTCGCCCAGCACCAACGGCCTCCAGCCCCAGGGGTCGCGGGCGGCTTCGATCTTGTCCTCGAAGAGGATGACCAGCGAGTACGCGCCCTGGAGGCGCCGCAGCGTGGCGGCCAGCGGGTCGGGCGTTTGTTGTTGCTGCGGGGCGGCCAGGAGGTGGATGATGACCTCGGTGTCGCTGGAGGTGTGGAAAATGTGGCCCTTCTCGCCAAACGCGCGGCGGAGGGCGGTCGCGTTGACGAGGTTACCGTTGTGGGCGATGGCAACGCGGCCCTGGGCGGTGGTCTGCACGAGCGGCTGGGCATTGGTGGCCAGGCTGGCGCCGGTGGTGCTGTAGCGGTTGTGACCGATGGCACCCTTGGGCTGTTCAGCGGCGAGTGTAGCCAGCACGCGGGGCGTGAAGACCTCGGGCACGAGGCCCATGCCGGTGTGGCCCAGGATGCCACCATCGTTTCCACCACCACCC
>CAYGTM010000120.1:493-6819 GCA_964352795.1 uncultured Phycisphaera sp. | reverse complement strand
CGCGAGGGAGCGCGACCCTAGCCTGGCGGCGGTGGGCACGCTCGTGCGATACTACGAGGACATGACCGACCGCGTGACGGGTTCCTGGCTGCCGGTGGGCTTCGATCGAGACCTGCTCTGCTGCGAGAACTGGGCCTGCAACGCCACCGCCCTGATGCGCAAGCAAGCCGTGCTGGAGGCGGGCGGCTACGACGAGCGGCTGACCGCGTATGAAGATTGGGACTTGTATTGCGGCCTGGCCCGCCGGGGCCACCGGTGCATGATCGTCCCCGAGTTCCACTTCTGCTACCGCATCCGCCGCGACAGCATGTTGCGCACCGAGGGCACCGATCGCAAGATCGCCCTGATCAGCACGATCCTGGCGCGCCACACCGGTCTGGCACGACGACCAGAGCGCGCCCTGCGCATCGAAGTCAGCAAGAGCGTCGACCAAAGGGCCCGGCAGATGCTCGAAGAAAGCATCCGCTATCGACTAGCCGATAAGGCCAACAACGCCCTGCTCAGCCTCGGCCTCCACAAGACACTCAAGGGCCTCGCGGCGTTTGCCGTTCGGCCCAAACGCACCGAGACGAACCAGCAAACCAGTCCTGCGGCGGGTGTCTGAGATCGCTTACCAGTTCTGCGCCAGACGCGCCAGCAGGCGGGCGCTGAAGCCTGTTGGGCCCTTGATGTAGGGGCCCTCGTCGCCCTCGACCGCGTGCGTGCCGGCGATGTCCAGGTGGCACCACGGGACGGTCTCGTCGACGAAGTAGCTGAGGAAGGCGGCGCCCTGGATGGGGTGGGCCTTGCGGTTGGGGTTGCTGTTCACGATGTCGGCGATGGGGCTCTTCATCATGTCGCGGTATTCCTGATGCAGCGGCAGGCGCCAGACGCGCTCGCCGCTGGCGTCGCTGGCGGCCTGAACTTTCTCGCGCAGCTTGTCGTCGTCGCACCACAGCCCCGCGAACGTGGAACCGAGCGCGACGACCACGCCGCCGGTCAAGGTGGCCACGTCGATGATGGCGGCGGGCTTCTCCTTGTCGCAGGCCCAGCACAGGCCGTCGGCCAGGACCAGGCGGCCCTCGGCGTCGGTGTTTGTAACTTCCACCGTGACGCCGTTGCGGAACGTCAGGACGTCGTCGGGGCGGTAGGCCTCGTCGCTGATGGAGTTCTCGGCCGAGCAGAGCAGCGCGACGACGGGAACCTTGGGCTTGATGGTGGTGGCGATGGCCAGCATGGCGCCCATGACGCCGCAGCCGCCGTCCTTGTCGCGCTTCATGCCCACCATGCCGCCGCCGACCTTGATGCTCAGGCCGCCCGAGTCGTAGGTCATGGTCTTGCCGACGAGCACGATGGGCTTGGCCTTGGTCTTGGCCGATGCCCCGGCGGGGCTGTACTCGATCCTGATCAGATGCGGCTCGTTCTCGCTGGCCTTGCCGACGTTGATGAGCCCTTCCATCTTCTCGCGCTTGAGGGCCTCGCCCTTCACGATCGTGACCTTGAGCCCGTGCTTCTCGAGCTTCTTGGCCTCGGCGGCCATCCACGCTGGGGTGGCGATGTTGGGGGGCGTCTGGCTGAGCGTGCGCGCAAGGTTCGCGCCCTCGGCCAGGCCCAGCCCGAACTGGAGCGCCTTGGTGCGGGTCGCGCTGGATTCGATGACGGCCAGTTTCGGCTTGGCCTCCGCGGGCTTCGCCGTGCCGCGGAAGTGCTCGCACCGCCATGACAGCAGGCCCAGGCTCTCGCCGATGGCGGTGAAAGCGACCGATTCGTCGTGGCCCGCCGCGGCGATGGCGTCGTCGAACTCGAACGCCACGCTGGTGACCTTGGCCGCCGACAACTGCCGGCCGGCGGCGGCGATGGCGTTGCGAAGCTTTTCGGCCGTCAGATCCTTGGCGTCGCCCAGGCCCAGCAGAAGGACACGCTCGGCGGGCTTGCCTTTCGATGGGAACGCGGCGGCGATGGTGCCAAGGTCGCCCGTGGCCTCGCCCCGCTTGGCGGCGGCGGCCATTGAGCCGTCGGCGTCGAGCTTCTTAGCGGCGGCACCCAGGCCCTTGCCCTTGAAGACGCCAACGACGATGGCCTGGGGCTGGCCGGCCTTCTTGACGGTGATCGAGTCGAACATCGTGGGCTCCTTACTGGGCATGTCGGTAAACGCGCGAAAACGTTGGGCGAGAGTGTAGCGGCGCGCGAGAAAGCGGACGTGCGGCCCACAATAGGTCGCACGTCCGCACCCGAGAAGGAAGCTTGTCAGGATCTCGCCCCGCTCACGATGGCGGCGGGGCACACGAACCCGATGCAGAACCAAAGAAGGACTTACGGGCAGCCGGCGTCGAACTCGTTCGAGAACGTCAGGAAGTCGAAGATGGTGAGCACGCCGTCCCCGTCGAAGTCCGCTGCGGGATCACCCGAGTCGAACAGGTTCGAGAACGTCAGGAAGTCGAAGATCGTCAGCGAGCCATCGCCGTCGAGGTCGGCCCGGCAGGTGGCCTCGGCCTCCACCAGCAGCACGTCGTCGATGTACGCGGGGAATGCGCTGGGGGTGTACAGGTCGAGCACGTCGATCTGCAGCGCCCCGCCAGTGGACACGTTCTCGGTCCAGATCAGATCCTCGGCCAGCAGCACGTCGTTGTAGTAGATGTCGAACGAGTCGGCATCCAGGTCGATCTCCGCGCGAACCGGGACCCACTCGTCGTAGATCAGCGTGGTGGTGGCGCCGTCGAACTCGCTCTCGACCACGCCATCGATGGTGCCCAGACGCAACTGCATCGACCAGTTGCTGTCAACGGGGCTGGCGTCGTTGTAGGTATTCAGCAGCAGCACATAGAAGTCGCCCACGGCCGAGGTCGACATGAACGTCTGGCAGCTGAACGTCCACTGCCCGCTGGTGGCGATGGGCGTGCCCGAGCCGTCACGCATCCGGTAGATGATGTCGGTTTCCGGCAGGTCGGCCAGGAACGCGTTGGTGCCCGAGGCGGCCTGGGCGTCGGTGACGAATGCGTCCGAGCCGCCGGGCCAGACGTCCCAGCCACCCTGGCCGCCCAGGGTGCTGCCCACGGCGTAGTCCTCGAAGCCGTCGTCGATCAGCGTGACCTGAGCCAGAACCGGAGCGGCAACGCCGCACGCCAGAGCAATCGATAGCATAGTTCGCATCGCGAATCTCCCCTTCATGTTCTCTCCGGAGGGCCACGCCAGCACCCGCAACGCGTACTCGATCCGGCCCCGGCAACACCCCTCGCGGGCAGCGAGGGGCAAGGGCTCAAGCGAGCAGGACAACGCCCGCTCACACTCAAAACCTCAACGCGCTGCGGTGTTCGGCAACCATACCGACATCTGGATCGCTCCCCACGGCGGGACGTTCAAAGTCCTCTAACCAACACACAGTTTGCACATTCCTGCTCGAAAGTCAATAGGGAAAAACCCTTTTTTTCAAGAATCTCTCACCGAACACGAACGGCTTCCCGTGGCTCGCCGGGCCCGAGCACTGTCGGTCATACGCCAATGTGGACCACCGTGGTGCCAAGGCGCATGATGAAGCGATCCCAAAGAAGACTGGGTTCTCAACGCTCGCTTTCCGTGCCAAGGGTTGAAGAATACGGAGATGCGGATTCGATCAGGGAAAGCGAATGACCCAGCGGTCGTGAGTGTACGAAGTCACCTGCCCACGCTCCTGCTGTTTGGGATCCTCTCTGTCCTGTGCTCGGCTGGTTCGGCCATCGTGATGGTGCTCATCCCAGACAACGGCCAGCACGCGCCACGCACGAGCTCTCGCCATGACCTCGCAGGCGAACAAACCATATATCTCAACACGCTCCGCCGGCCGGGCTACCTGCTCATGTCCGTCGCCGGCCCGATGCCCTCGTCGGTGGCCGATCAACTCGATGACATCCGCAGCCAGGAGATTCCCACTTTGCCCGGCGACCCGAGGCCCGGCTGGCTGCGCAACGACGAAAGAAATGATCCGCAGATCTCTCGTGGCATCGCCGCGGGTTGGCCCTTCTTGTGCCTCTGGGGACGGACCGATCGCAACGTCAACCACAAGCCACAAGACACGCTCACCGGCGTGTCGCGCGTCAGGGTGCGTGGCGTCGAGAGGTCATTCCCCTGGCGACCATTGTGGCTTGGTTTCTTCGGCAATGCCGTGGTGTATACCGGCGCGATCGCCCTGCCGTGGTGTACGGGCGTTCGGCTGCGGCAGCGTTGGCGGCGTCGGCGTCAACGCTGCCCGGGCTGTGGATATCCCATCGAATCGGCGTTCGACCGATGCCCCGAATGCGGCAAACCGTTTCAGCCCACCGCGGCGGCCTCGAGCCGCTTCTCGGCGGCGGCATCGACCTCATCGCTCCACACCACCTCGACCTTGACATCGAACAGCTCGAGCAACGACGACAAGTGACGCGCCACGCTCCGCTTGGCCTCGGCAAGGTACTTGGGTTCCTTGCTCTCGTACAACTTCGCCGCGTCGCGCTGGGCGGCCGCCATCAACTCGGTCTGCCGCTCGGCCGTCATTGGGATCACGTCGAACAGCCCGAGCACGCGGCCGTGCTGGATGTCGTACGGAGTCACGTCCGACAACCGCAAAATGCCGTCGATGGGCGGCAACACAACGCGGAAACGATTCACGCCCACCTGCTCGATGTCGCCATGCTCGATGCGTGTCAAATCGATGGAGTACTGCTTCTCGAACTGGAAGATCATCGCCACCTTCGCCTGGCTGAGGAGCAGCGGCGGCATCCAATGGAACCCGCGCGACGCCGTCGCAATCTCCTTCACCATCACCTCAAGGCCCACCAAGCGTCCCACCGAACGCACCCGCTCGGCCAGCACGATGGTCTGGTCGACTTTGCCGGGCTCGTTCATCTTGCGGTGACGACCAGCCCGGTGACGCAGCACTAACAGAATGGCCGCCGCGAGCAACGCACCGGCGAAGAAGGTCACCGCGACCAGGCCCAGAATTTCAAGAATGCCCATGTGATGTCCTTGGGGATTGCGCCCCATCTCTTGCGATCCGTGACACGATCAGCGAGTCGGCGAGTTCTCGGGCTTGTCCCCGTCGAACGCCATCTCGAACGGGCGAACCACCAGATGCACCCCCCCAGCAGTCAAGATCACGAAGACCACGAACAGCACCAGAGCGGCCGCACTGGCGGCAAAACCACCCAGGGACAGCAACCATTCCCGCACGGGCCTAGCAGGCCCGATAAAACCAACCGCCGCGATCCCCAGGCCAAGTGCCAGCAGCACCGAACCAAGCACCAAACGACGCCAGGCATCACGATGAGGTCCGAGAACAAGCCAAGCCGCATACAACACAAAGGCCACCGACACAAGCATCCTGACGCTCAACATCGGCACCAGCATTCCCGAACCCAGGCTGTTCCGCCCAGCCACGGAGCTCAGGAAGCCCGCGACGGCCACGCAGCCGGCCACCGTGGCCAAGGCCATCGGCACGCCCGATCTTTGCACGCCCAGCCCCACGCACAACGCCGCGATGCCGCCCCCGATCACGATGGGCTCGAACAGCAGCATGGGCCAGACCAACTGGTCGATCGAGAAGCAAGCCAGGAACAAGCCAAAAAGGCCCGATAAAACCAGCACGGCCCCACCGATAGCGATTCCCAGGTTGGCCTTGCGATTGCGTATCACCATCCCATTATCGGCAGGTTCCGTCCGCGCATCCGGTTCTCCCCCTCGATGCGCGGGAAATCGAACTCCACTCCCCGCCTTGTTCGGGCCGATAGGCGTGCTGGTGGCAGAAGTGGGAACGGTCGGATTTCAAGCGGGCAAGGAGGTCTGCAATGGGTGGCATTACTTCGGGCATCGGCCTGGCCAGCGGTCTGGATACCGCGACACTGATCCAGCAGTTGCTGTCCCTTGAGGCACGACCACGCATCCTCGCCCAGCAACGGCTGAGCACCATCAAGGTCCAGCAGACCGCTTACCTCGACATCAACTCTCGCCTGCAGAATCTGCGCGGCCTGGTCTCCTCCCTGCGCACCCAGTCCGTCTTCGACGCCAAGAGCGCCAGCACCAGTGCCGAGGACATCCTCACCGCCACCGCCTCGGCCGGCGCGGCCCCGGGCTCGTACACCTTCCTCGTCGATCGCCTGGTCAGCACCGAGCAACGCCTGAGTCGCGGATTTTCGTCCGCCGACGGCACGCCCATCGGGGCCGAGGCCTTCATCTTCGAGGGGGCCGAGGCCAGGCTCGACCGCGATACCGCCCTGGCCGACCTGAACGCCGGCAACGGCATCACCCGCGGCAAGATCCGAATCTCCGACGGCACCGATACCGCCGAGATCGACCTGTCCAAGGTCGCCACCGTCACCGAAGTCATCAACGCCATCAAC
>CAYGTM010000120.1:0-483 GCA_964352795.1 uncultured Phycisphaera sp. | reverse complement strand
CCGCATCCCCCCCCCCACCCACCCCGCCACCGGCGGCCCCGCCCGACGCCGCGGCAGCGGCTTCGTGCTCGAGTCGGCCACCGGCGACGGAGCCGACATCACGGTCCAGAACGTCGGCACCGCCAAGGTCGCCGAATCACTCGGCCTGGCCACCGGATCCAGCGTCTCGGGCGACGAACTCGTCGGCGCCAGCGTGTACGGCCTGACCGACGCCACGCCGCTCTCACTGCTCAACGACGGCAATGGCGTCTTTGCCAACGTCATCATCGGCCAGACCGCCGACTTCACCATCACCGTGGACGACGAACAGCGCAACATCCGCCTGGGCGAACTCTACGACGGTTCGGCCGAACTCCTCGAAGGCAAGGCCGTTACGGTCGGCGATGCCCTCGAACGCATCAACGACGCACTGGACGGCACCGGCGTCACCGCGCGCATCAATGCCGCGGGCAACGGCCTGGAAATCTTCGACTCCACCGGCTC
>CAYGTM010000119.1:0-6869 GCA_964352795.1 uncultured Phycisphaera sp. | reverse complement strand
GAACCCCCGCGGTGACGCGGGGGGCACGGGGAGTCTCGCGGCAAGAACTACTCGATCCAGTTACCAAGCAAGAACACCACCACCTTGACACCGATCGATCGCACCACGCCAATGGTCTTCGACCATGCTTGCGACGCGCGTTTTGATGCAGGCCGGCTCCTGGCCGGATGGCTCCTCGCCCAATCGTTGTGCGGTGGTGTGCCGCGTGTTGCCGATGGAACATCTCGGGCGAGCCAGAGTGTAAACCCCACGAGGAGGAATGCGGCCAGGGTAACCACAACCACAACGATGGCGGCGATGAGGACAATGGTGTCGAGGGATTCGATACCTTGGGCCGTTTGGCTTGCGGGGCCGGTCAACTGGACAACGCTGAAAACCGTGCTAGGCTTCATCCCTAAAATCTCCACATACCCGAGGCGAAAGTCTCGGTTGACGGGCCCGCCTACAACGCGGGCCCGTCACACTTCCTCGGTCACGCAATGATTCCGCCCGGCTTGCCATGGGGAAGACCATGCGGACCGAATACACATAGTCTTTGTGCATCCTAAATATATCTACATAGAATCTGAACCGCCACGCCCTCAGATCGCGGTTTGCGTTCAGAATCCGTGAAGACGCATGACCTGATTTTGCGGTATTTTGGG
This sequence comes from uncultured Phycisphaera sp., assembly GCA_964352795.1. Classification (GTDB taxonomy): domain Bacteria; phylum Planctomycetota; class Phycisphaerae; order Phycisphaerales; family UBA1924; genus JAHCJI01. The sequence continues at coordinate 6,225 of CAYGTM010000119.1, read as the reverse complement.
CACAATGTTGCATCCGACAGCACATGTCAGGTTTGAGGTCGGGTCCACCCGATGGCGTCGTCGCGACGGGCCTGGATTATGCGGTCGAATCCTGCGTGCCGAACGCCCATTGGGAGCCCGGGCAACCTCGGAACGCCGTCTCACACGGCAGGCGCCGCCGCCCCCCATCCGAGCCCCAAGCGCGAGCGCGGGGTCTTCCGATCGGGGGCGATTCTGACGAGCCCATGTGGTGACACGCGGGACGCTCTCCAACGAGGCCCGGGCGCGAGCCTGGGCTTTCTTCTTCGACGCACACCCACCGTCGCCGCTTGGATTGCCTTGCTCAACGAGCCGCTGTCGTGAGACAGCGGGCCTACTCAGAACCGCCATCACGAAGATAGAAGATGTCCGAATCGTGCACTCGCCCCTCATCGTCTTGAAACAAGTACTTGCCTTCGAGTTCACTCCCAGCGCCACGAATGCGGAGTGTCATGGCTCCACAACGCGTGTCTGACCGCTTGGCGTTCGTGAACGAGCACACTACGCTCGTGCCGCGAATACGGCCCTCAATGTCGTAGTTGCGATGCTCTAGTGCCGCACTGCTCTGCCCTTCGCTTCGAACATGGAACGTGCCCGCAAGACGCCAGCCGTATTGCTTAAGCCTCATCGTTTCGGAATACTTGTGGTTTTCGTCATCGTACTGCGCTTTCCAGTCGCCTGCGATGTCAAGCACCTGTCGACACGACACCTTGAGCCAGAGTCGTTCCCACACGAGATCCTTGAGCCAGAGCAGTAGGATCGTGAGCAAACTGGCGAGGACGGAGATTCCGAGGGCGGCGAGCGCATTTCCCCATCCATTCACGTCGAAGCCTCCGTCTGGGAATATTTCGTAAACAACTGCCGTGCGTGAGCGAGGCTGGTCGCCTGATACTTCTCCCACTCATCCTCACCCACAAACAGCATCGCGTACCTCGTCCCCTTGCTCACGCGGTTGACGTCCTCAACCCACTGCCGCAACCGCGCCATCTTGAGCGGTACGTCCAAGTCCTCTTGACCCTTGGTCTCGGCGATCACGATCGTGCCATCGGTCGCGCGAATGATGAAGTCTGGATAGTAATTTGGCATGTTGCCGTCGGCGTTGACGTAGTCGAGCTTGAAATTGACGGCGAGATAGTTCTTGGCGTAGGCGGCGACATCGTCGCAGCGCTCCAGGAACGCGGCGAACTTGAGCTCCAAGTGGCTGTCGCCCACGATCCGGTTGAATACTGACTTTGTGGGGACAACGTACTCCTGATCCTTGATGACGAATGGCCGCGTCTCCCGCAGCTTGATTGTGTCTCGGATCTCGGCGTCGCCACTATCCTGGATGGTCAGCCTGTTGATAGCGTCCTTCATCGAGCCGACGACCGTCTTGGTAACGAGCGTCTCGGCGAGGTTGCGGATGGTGTTGGGGCTCTCCAGGTCGATCGCCTGACCGAAGACGCGGTCGCGGACGAACTCCTTGACCTTGCCGTAGAGCATGTCGTAGCCGCTGACCAGCCGAAGATCGCGCATGACGGCTTGGGTAAAGAACTTGAGTACGCTGCGATGGTCGGCGATCCCAGACGTGTCCAGCGTGGTGACGTGGTCTTCCTCGCCCGTCACCACGTGCGTGAAGATGATCTCGCGCTGCTCGTCCTCGGTGAACTCTCGGTAGGGCAGCGCCGTGACTGGGAGCGCGGCGACGTCCAGGTCGGCAAGGTTCTTATACTCGCGACGGAGTCTTGGCGTTAGTAGGGGTATCTCGATGTCGAGCTTGTCGATGTCCTTCTTCTCGTTCTCGTTGTCGACCTCGACCAGAAGCGGAGCCTTTGGCTTCGTGCCCGCGCCCATGGGCTTGCGTTCGAGCTCGACGCCCTCGGCCTTGATTCCCTCTACGAACTCCATGAAGGCGTCGGTGCCGACAACACTCACCTGCTCGTCGTGGCTGCCCGGGTACATCTTGCGCAGGCCACGTCCGAGCGTCTGCTCTGGCAGGATATTGCTCTTGGCCGAGTAAGCCCGCAGTCCCACGATGGTCGTGACGTTGCGAACGTCCCATCCTTCCTTGAGCATGAGGACGGACACGATGGCCTTGCACGGGTTGCGCATGCTGTCGATCGTGTTGGCCTGCTCGCGAAGGTGGTCGAGTTCGTCCTTGCTCTTGCCGCTGCTGGCCTCGGATATCTCGCCGTTGGCCTTGGTGTGGATGGTCAGCACCGCCCCCTTTAGATCGGGATAGGTGATCTCGAGGTACTCCGCGACTTCATCGCAGTTGCGCGTATCGTCGACCATCACGAACAGCACGGCCTTCTTGCCAAGCTTCTCGTGCTCTTCGACCACCTGCCGCCACTCGATGACGCCGAGTTCCAGGTAATCGGCGTAGCGCTCGGTGAACCGGGCCGATTGCTGCTCGGTCAACCGCGAACGGCTCGCTGCGTCGGGTAATACCGGATGCTTCACCACGTTCTGCCAGATCGCCTCGACGAGCGGATAGTCGGCGATGGTCTGGACGAAGATGGCCCCGTTGTTGTGCTTGGGCGTGGCGGTCACGTCGAGTTGCAGCGAGAGATGGCCGTCCTTCTGGACGAGCCGGTTATGGATGTCCTCGATCGACTTGAACCACGCGAGCCTCTTGTCGTGGATGTGGTGGGCCTCGTCGTTGAGGACCATCAGCTCGTCGATGTCTCGGACGATCACGCCGAGGTCAACCTTGGAATCGGTCGTCGCCCCTGTGGGTCGCTTGCCGAGGAAGTAATCCATCGTGTCCTCGTCGTCGGGCGAGGGCTCGGGCGTGTTGTCGTCGTACACGCGGTGGATGTTGGTCAGGAAGATGTTGCCAGTCGGCTGGGTGACGCGGACCTCGTCCTGCTTGTGCAGCGTGAGCTGGAAGTCGTCGTGCCAGTTGCGGCCGTCGAAGCCATTGTCGGGCAGGACCGGGTCGCTGTGGAAGATGTCCAGGCCCTTGAAGTCCTTGTAGATGCGGTCGAGCACGATGATGTTGGGGGCGATGACCAGGAAGTTGCGGGCCATCGTCGAGTCGGGCTCGTACGTCCGGTGGAAGAAGCTCCACGCCAGGGCGAGGCTGAGCACCTTGGTCTTGCCCGAGCCGGTGGCCATCTTGACCACCAGCCGCCGCCACGTCTCGTCGAAGTGGGAACCGGAGACGAGCCCGCTGCTGTCAAAACGCATGAGGTCGTGCTTGTCTTTCAGGCCGACTACGTCGATCAGGTAGATGATCGTCTCGATGGCCTCGCGCTGGGCGAAGTAGTACTGGAAGGGCGCCATCGTGCCGTCGTATTGCGGCAGCAGGTGCTCGGTCTGGAACCACCACCGCAGCAGGCTCTGGCTGGTCGGAGTCGCGCCGACGTAGCCGCTGTCGCGGAAGTCTTTGACCTTTCGGCGCAAGGATGCCACCAGGGGCGGGATGAGCTTGTCGCTCGTGGTCTCTCGCAGCGTCTCATCGGCCGGGAACCACCGGACCTCGGGGTCGAGGACGGCGTGGGGATCGGTCGGGAAGTCGGGATGCACGCCCATCTACTTGGCCTTCCCGCTCTTGCCCGGCACGCTCACATCGACGATGGTCATCGTGTCGTTGCCGAAGATGTCCACGACCTTGACGGCGATCTTGCGCCGGCCAGCGTCCACGTCATGCCAGGGAGTCTTGAGTTCGATGCTGCGATCCTTGCGGGTGCGGAAGCTCTGCCATTCATTCTCGAAGATGTGGTCGCCCGTCCACACCTCCTTCCAGCCTTGCAGGTTGGGCTGGTCCTTTTCGACGCCCGGTAGTGTGCCCTGTGTGTCGATGTCCCACTCTTCCGGGACGCGGATGATCTCGCGCTTGCTCTCGTAGTCGAAGTCGACCGACCAGTAATCGATCCAGTCCGTCCAGTGCTTGGTGAGCACGTCCTTGTTACAGACGCCCGCGGCGGTCTTGGTGATCTTGACGATCTGGCCCCTCTCGACGACGACCTTGCTGCCACTCTTCTTGCCGCTCAGTTCTTGCTCGGCCTGCTTCACCGAATCCTGGCTGTAGGACACGGTGAAGTCGGTCAACTCGACGGCGACCCTGCCGTCGTCCACATGGGGCTTGACCTCGATGTAGGCCACGTCGTGGAACACGACCTGGTTCTTGTCGATGGCCCTTTTATCGAAGACCTCGGCGGGGATGTACTTGGGCGCGATGTCGATGCCCTTGGCCCGGGCATCATCGAGCACGTTGGGGAACAGGCCCATCTCGAACTCGAAGCCGAGGATGTCGACCTTCGTGATGCGCTTCTGGCGGCACTCGGCGATGACTTCCTCGACGAACAGGCGGGTCACGGGCAGGTTGACCGGGCCGACGGCGACGAGGCGACCGGCGCGGCGTCCGTGGAACGTCTTGAACCCCTGCACCTTCTCGGCCCGGTAGGCCTTGAGGATCAGGTCGAGGAACGCGGTCTCTTTTGCCTCGAGTTGCTGGCGCTTCTGCTCATCCCGAAGGTTGGCGTTCACGCCCACGTAGTGTTGCCGCTCATACTTGCCAAGGTTCAGAATCGCGAAAGCGCGGTAGGCTTTTCCTTCGTCTTTGAGCTGCCCTTGAACGCCGATGAGGCGCTTTCGCGTCGTGTGAATAGCGAACTTCCCAAGATCAGTTCCAATCCACTTTCGGCCCATCTTTTCCGCCACCGCGGCTGTGGTACCTGACCCGATGAAGAAATCCGCAATCAGGTCGCCCTCTTTGGAGGAAGCTTTCAGTATTCGTTCAATCAGAGTTTCTGGTTTCTGAGTGGGGTAGGCAACCCTTTCGGCTGACATGCTATTGATAAAATTGATGTCTGTCCAAATGTCATCAAGAGGTACGCCCTCGGTTTCATCGAGATACACCTTTATGCGCATACCGCCGCTGTCGGTGTAGTAAATTCGATCCTCCTTTTTGAGCCGAGCAATCGTCTCCTGTGTTGTAGCGGTGCCCAGAAAAGCGTCTTTGAATCGTCTGTTGGTGCCGGGCTCAATGTGAGAGAATCGCTGCTCGACGTACGCGTCGCTGTACGGAACCATCTCAACGCGAAATGGTGTGCTGTCGCTCTTGCGATAGAGAAAGATGTCGTCGTGGTTCTTGCCGAGGAAGTTCTTGCCTTTGTAGCCCGAGGAGGTCTGGCGTTTCCAGGTGATCTGATTGAGAAAGTGTCGAGCGCCGAATAGTTCGTCTAGAACTAGTCGAAGATATCCGCTGACGCGCCAGTCGCAATGCACATAAATGCTGCCATCCTCGGAAAGCAGGTCACGCATGAGCACAAGCCTCTCGTAGATCATCGCCACGAATGAGTCGGCGCCCTTTCCCCAGGTATCGCGGTATGCAATCTCTTCAAGCATGTTTGGACGTTTGGTGAGTGTGTCTCCACCATCTCCCACCTCAATATCCATGGCGAAGTCGGCACCAACGTCAAACGGCGGATCGATGTAGATCAGTTTGATCCCGCCCTGCTTCTCGATCGCCTCCCGCATCGGCCCGTTCTTGAGCGATGACAAGATGAGCTTGTTGTCGCCCCAGATGAGCTTGTTTGTCCAGCCCTCCTGCTGGCGGCCGCGCAGGTCGAACAGCGTGTCGTCGCTCTCAGCCTTCACGCCGTCCTGCCGCGGCTCATCGACCTGCTCGATGGTCTGGAATGGCAGCACGACGCTGGTCACCTCGCTGGTCTTGCCGTTCCAGACCAGCTCCACCTCGCGCTTGTCCTCGAACAACAGAAAGCGGTACTTGTCGGGCAGCGGCTTGCCCGCGTCCAGGTCTCGCTGCCCTTCCTGCTTCTCGGGGTGGCGCGGGTCGAGCGTGCCGCGGCCGCGGACCTGAACGGGGGCGGCGGGACGCGGAGCCTTCATCGGCGCGGGCTCGGGTTTCGGCTCGTCGCTCGGCTCTTCCCCGGGCGCCTCACCGCCGGCGGCCTCGCGGATGCGCTCCCGCAGCGTCTCGCTCCACCCCCGCTCGTCGAGTTCCAGCGAAGCGCACACGTGCTTGATTTCGCGGAAGCCAAGGTCATCGAGCACGCCGTCGAGCGTCAGCGAACGCTTGCGCATCAGGCCGTCGACGAGATCGTCAGCCCGCCGCCGATCCGTGACGTCGGCTTCCCAGGCATCTGCGAAGTCGCGCAGCACATCGACCGGAAGCGTGTTCAGCACAGCTCGCTTGTTGATCGGCATCGACAGCACCCCTCCAGCCTGCCCCTGGCGGCATTCCCGCCCATCCTACCC
>CAYGTM010000118.1:2617-6912 GCA_964352795.1 uncultured Phycisphaera sp. | reverse complement strand
GGCTTCATCCGCGTGGGCTCGCACACGGCCAGCGATACGGTCAACGTCATCACGAGCCCCGGCTCGACGGTGGGCGGCTTCGCGGTGTCACAGGACGTGGACTTCACGGACGACGACATCATCGTCGGCATCGACTCGGCCTCACGCACGTCCAGCCAGGGCGTGAACTTCGACCTGGGCCCGGGCAGCGACCTGCGATTCTTCGACACGCCCAACCTGGCCAACACGTTCGGCCAGAACGCCGGCATCGACCTGATCATCGGCGAATCGGTCGAACTGGTCGATGACGCGGGCGGTCGGTACACCGTGGAGATCAACGGCGTTGGCGCGGTGGGGTCGATCGTCGGGTTCCTGCGATTCATCGGCGTCGATTCGGCCCAGGGCGTGGCCCTGGGGACCATCGAGGCCGACCTGACCGGCGGCCGCGAGCTGAACATCAACACGCTACAGGGCTCTGCCGACGACGTGATCAGCATCGGTCGCATCGATGTGACGGGCGCGACGGCCGCGTCCTCGATCGTGATCGCGGGCAACATCCAGGTGGATGTCTGGCAGATCTTCCAGTCGGGCGGCGCCGCCTTCGACGAAATTCGCAACAGCACCCCGCGCGGCGACATCGTGGCCATCGACGTGGTGGGCATCAACGAGGTGGTCATCACGGGCGATCTGGGCCGCACGCAGCTGCCGGCCTATGGCCCGCGCCGCATCTCGCCGTTCGTGGGCATCGGCGACGGCGAGTTCCAGGGCATCGGGCGCGACGACACCTTCGACATTCCCGAAGCGGTCATCGACCCGGACTGGAACGGCGAGACCTACCGCCCCGTCAACAACAACGTGTTCGACGGCGGCGCTGCGTACCTCTCGGACCTGGGCTCCCCGCTGGATCCCTACCTCGACGGTTTGTTCGTTCGCACGGGCAACCTGGTGCGGCTGAGCGTGGGCGGCGCCGTGGGCGACGTGATCCTCAGCCCCACGGGTGTGATCCAGGACTTTGTGGTCAACGATGACGTCGGGACTCCCGCGGGGCAGGTTCCCGGGGCGTTCGACGGCATCTTCGGGACGATCTATGCCGGCGACATCATCGACATCGACGTGGGCATGGGCCTGGCCCAGCGCGCGCCCAACAGCCTGTCGACCTCGGGCATCTTCGCGGTGGACGACATCGACAACCTCGTGGCTCGTAACGCGACCATCTCGAGCACCATCAGTGCAGCCAACAACGTGATCGATCTCGGTGCCAATGCGCTCAGCGGCATCGACGGCGTGACGCTCACCAACACGCTGGTGATCGACGCGTTCATCAGCGCCACCAACCTCGACGAGTTCTGGGTCAGCGTCAACTATGGCGACGTGTTTGTCCGAACCGGCGAAATCCGCGTGGTGACCGGCGACGCCGCGACCCGAGTGTTCCGCTCCCAGTTCGCGGCCATCAGCGCCGACGACCTGAACTTCGCGGGCAACCTCGACGCCGTTCAGATGTTCTTCAACGACGACGTCGAGACGATCCGGGCCGCGAACATCATCAACAGCACGGGCGGCGGCACGCCCCGGGAGCTCTTCCGTTCGTTCATCACCATCGGCGACGATCTCGACACCATCGTGGTCGGGCAGACCGGCGGTTCGACCCCGGGCGCCAGCACCAACGGCGTCTTCGCCGACACGCTGCTCGAGGTCAACGGCGAGGTCCGCGAGTCGATCCAGGGCCGGTTGTTCCAGCGGGCGGACATCCGGGTGGCGGGCACCATACGCGCGTTCCAGGCGGTCAACATTCGCTCCACGCAGGTCATCACGGGCCAGTTGACCTCGATGACCGTGACCGAGGCGATCCGCGCGTCGGAGATCAACGTCTCGGGCCCGCTGATCAGCCTGATCGCCGAGCAGATCACCGCGACCAACATCAACGTGACCGGCCCGGACGGCCGCCTCGACCTGTTGCAGGTTGCTTCGCTGTTCGACGGCGGCATCCTGTCCACCGGCCCGATCACCACCATCACGGCGACGGCCGGCGACCTGCGAGGCTCCCTGGAGACGCGCACCGTCCGCGGCAACGTCACCAACCTGGTGGCCTCCCGCGACATCCTGCTGAGCACCGATATCAGCGGTACGCTCACCAACATCAGCGTCGGGCGCAACCTGGGCGACATCAACGATCCGGGCGTCATCCTCGTCCGCGATAGCCTGGCGGGCGTGAACATTGCCAACGGCGGGTTGTACTCGGACATCCGCGTGGCCAACGCCATCACGGGCTCGATTGTCATCGGTGCCCGCCCGGGCCTGCCCAACAACAACCTCATTCCCACCGGCTCGATCGAGGCCTACGGCCGCATCGAATCGGTCGTGGCCAACGGCGATTACGCGGGAAGCATCATGAGCTTCTCGGGCGGCATCGGCAACGTCACCATCAACAACGGCTCGCTGCTGCCCGGTGGTTCGGTAGCCGCCTTCAACGGCGACATCACCAGCCTGGTCATCAACTCGGGCCACCTGCTGGGCAACGTCCACGCCGACCGCAACATCTTCAACATCACCGTGAACGCTTCGGACGACGGCGTGTTTGGCGACATCGGCGTGAACCCGGCCTTGTCGGGCTTCGTGGCCGCGACGGGCTTGCGCAACCAGTTGCCCCCCGGCGTGGGTATCACCAGCGGCTTCGATGGCCCGAGCATCACCGCCGGCCGCGACATCGGCGTCGTGACGGTGAGCAACGGCTCGATCTTCGAGGCCGTCTTCCACGCCCGCAACGCCATCGGGCAGATCAACGTCAACGGCGAGGGCAACATCGCCAACGACCCCAACACCCAGGGCTTCGGCTCGCAGATCGTGGCGGGCAACTCGATTGGCCTGGTCAGCGTGGCGGGCTCGGCGGCCAACCTGCTGGTGGCCGCGGGCATCTACGACCTCGGCACCGACGGCCGCGCCGGCGGCACGGGCCTGGCCGAGGACGTGACCAAGGCCGGCCGCGTGCGTCAGGTGACCATCGCCGGTGACGCGACCAACGTGGCCGTGGCCGCGGGCATCGTGGCCGGGGCTGATGGCATCTACAACACGGGCGACGACCTGCACACGCTTGGCGTGTCGGTCATCGACAACGTGACCGTGAACGGCACGGTGACCAACGTGAGCGCCAACGCCGACACGGGCCTGCCCACGCGTTCGGCGGGCATCACCACGGCCGGCCAAGCCACCCCGGTGGTCGGTGGCAGCCTCTTCATGCTGCCCTTCACCCAGAATCAGAGCGAGTTCGACTTCTCGACCCTGGGCGAGGTCATCGCCTCGGGCTCGTCGCTCCAGTTCACCCGCGGCGCGGCCACGGGCACCATCACCTTCAGCGGCCCGGGCACGGCCGTGTGGGACGCGGCCGGCGGCCGCCTGCTGCTTATCAGCACGGGCATCAACAGCAATGTCACCATCACCAGCGACACGGGCGCGCTGGCAGACTTCAGCATCCTCAGCAACGACGACGCTTCCATCGGGCGCATCGACGTGCAGGCCGTGATGTTCGGCAACTCGAACATCGTCGTGGACGGGTACGCCCGCGAGATCGTGCTGGGCGGCTTCCAGGGCATCGGCAACATCCTGGTGGGCAACGATGTCCAACTCCTCCAGACCGGCTCGCTGCTGACCAGCGGCACGATCAGCGCCACGCTGCTCCGCCAGCTCACCGTCACCGGCAATCTGGGCGGGGCGACCCCGCAACTGCCCGGCGAGTTCGTTACACCCACGCTCCAGATCTTCGGCACCGAGGGCATCACCGTCGGGGGCTCGCTGCGGGCCCACATCAGCGTCGATAACGGCATCCGTGGCGCGCTCGCGGTCAACGGCGGGATCATCAACAGCACCATCCGCTCGGGCAACAGCATCGGCAGCATCACCGCGGCCTCGCTGTCGGCCGTCACCATCTCGGCGGCCAACGCCATCAACACCGTCAACATCTCGGGCAACGTCTTTGGCACTTACATCCTGGCCGGCGTTGACTTGGGCCGGGACTCCACCTTCGGCGGCCAGGGCGTGAACGCCGACTCGACCAAAGGCGGCAACATCACCTCGGTCACCATTGGCGGCAACTTCACCCAGAGTTCCATCGGCGCGGGCCTCATCCGCGGAGCCGACGGGTTCCTGGGCACCGCCGATGACATCGTGTCCGGCGGCCGATCGAGCATCGGCATCGTGACCATCGGCGGGGCCCAGGTCGGCTCCAACCGCGGCTCGGAGACCTTCGGCGTGTTCGCCACGGGCCAGATCGGCGGCGTGCGCGTCAACGGTCAGGGCACCACGCGCATCGGCAACTTCGAGGT
>CAYGTM010000118.1:0-2607 GCA_964352795.1 uncultured Phycisphaera sp. | reverse complement strand
CGCCCCCGGCGGTGCAGGTCGAGGACTGCGAGGTCTCCTGCGACGGCGGCAGCTACATCCCCCGCGTGTTCTTCAACCAGCCTATGAACGCCCAGTCTCTGCGCGACGGCCTGATCATCAGCGAGGTCCGCGACGGCGGGCTGGTGAAGATCCGCCTGGACCTGGGCCAGGAATACCTGTTCGACTATGACGAGGCCGAGAATGCCGCGGTCATCACCTTCTTCGACGGCGTGACGCGACAGGATCTGCCGCAACTCCCCGGCGTGCCGGGCCCAGGCCTGTACCGGTTCGAGCTCGACCCCGACGTGGTGCGCGGCCTGAACGCCGCCGCTCGCCTCGACGCCGACGGCGACGGCTTTGCCGACGACGATACCTTCTTCGCGGGCGATGCGTTCGTGGGCGACGTGGGCGACAAGATCACGCCCAATACGGTCATCGTCGACCGTGGCTTCCTTGGCCCGGGTACCGTCGACTTCTACGGCCCCGGCAGCCTCGACACGGCCCTGGACGACAAGTTCCAGCCCGATGCCCTGCCCGACATCAACACGCCCTTCACCCTTCGCGGGTTCATCGGCGACCATCCCGACACCGATGCCCAGGCGTTCTCGCTGGCCAGCGACGTGGACCTGTACACCATTACGCTGCAAGCCGGCCAGATCCTGCGCCTGGGCCCCAATACGGGTTCGGCGTTCAACGCGCAGGTCGTGTTGTTCGCGCCCAACCAACAGACCCAGGGTCTGATCACCGCCGCCAGTACGAGACTTCCCGAAGATCGAAGCCAACTTCGCGAGGGCGTGGTCACGTTTGGCAGCAACTATCTGATCACCCAGACCGGCACGTTCTTCCTGGCCATCACCAACGGGAGCGCCAACACTCCGTTCGATCCCGATGCGGTTGAGGACATCACGCCCTCGTCCGGCCTGGTGGGCAGCTACTCGCTGACCGTCGAGGTGTTCGACGATGGTGATTCTGGCTTCAGCGCCAGCACCAACTCGGGCAACGGCCGCAATCTGGTCGAGGCACCCTTCGCCGCTTCGTTCGCGGGCCCTGATGGCCAGTTGGGCACAAGCGATGATCGAGCGACGGTCACGGTGGGGGCCTTCACCTTCACACGCGACAACGGCACCGGCGTCATCACCGGCACCGATGGTCGGGGCGTGGTCTCCACGCGGCTGGCCAACGGCGCGAGCGTGACCGAGGTGACCTCGGCCATCGGCCCCGAGGGCTCGCGCGGCGTGCCGGGCGACATCACCCCCGACGTGGACGTGTTCCACCTCAACAACCGGCAGGTCATCCAGGCCGGCGACCAGCTGCGCCTGACCGTCAAGCTCTCCGAGACCGGTGCCGACCTTGGTGGCCGCCAGGTCACCGGCGCCTTGGAAGCCATTGTCCAAGACTTCACGGGTGCCGTGCAGTTCGGCCTGTTCGACACGGGCAACTCCACCACCGTCAGCGATGGCCAACTGGTCTTCTCGCCCAGCGAGTTCGCTACCATCTCGGGCAGTGGTGCCGAGGTCTTCGCCCAGGACGGCCAACTCCAGTACGGCACAGACGAGAACGGCGACTTCTTCATCGTGGCCCAGGCGCCACGCACTTCGACGTACGCGTTCTACCTCCAGGGTGTCTTCAACGCTGATTACGTCGTGGAGATCGTGCGAACGCCTCAGGCCCCAACCGTGCAGGCATTCGCCGGCTCCGACCAGATCTTCGGCACCTTCGACGACCTCCAACGCATCAACCGCGGCCGCTTCCGCTACACGCTGGATAGTGGCGATGACGGCATCATCGGCACCGGCGACGACCGGGTCAATGCCCAGATCATCACGCAAACCCAGAACGTCTTCCTTGAGTTCAACGGCGGCTCGATCGATTGGCTCGAGGTCGGCGGCGTGACCACCGACCTGCTGCCCTACTCCAGCCGCGCCCTGGGCTTCAGCGGCAACATCGACGGCATCCCCGTGGACACCTTCGTCCGTCGGGAACTGGTCAACGACCTGAATGACATCTTCCAGAGCGCCGGATACGACATCGTGTTCTCGGACACCCCGGGCGCGTTCCAAGGCCAGGACTTCTCGACGGTGTACGTCAGCGATAGCAGCGACGCGGTCAACTTTACATTCGACATCCCAACTGGATTCTTCTTCAACCCCTTTACCTTCGGCATCGGCGACTTCGGCCTGGGCTTCCAGCAGATCTACGGATACTCCGAGCGATCCGACCCCTTCAACGCCGACCGCAACGACGAGGCCGTGGTCTTCGTGCCCCAACTCACTGCTCTGGGCTTCAACCCCTCCGACACGGAGGTCCGCAATCTGACCGACGCCCTGTCGGCCGCCGTCGGCCGTCGCGTGGGCGAACTGCTCGGCCTGCGAACCACCTTCAATACTGGGTTCGGTGCCACCGTCGACGTGTTCTCGGCCAACGGCCCGAGCAACCTGCCGACCAACGACTACATCGTGCCGGGCTTCGCCCGCCCGTTGTCCAGCCAGTTCGATCCCTTGGATGACACGCAGTTCTTCCTGGGCCAGCAGACCTCGAGGTCGCTGCTCGACAGCATCCTGACCCGCTTCTAAACCCGCCGGGGTTTCACAGCAAGCCCATCCCGCC
>CAYGTM010000117.1:0-7050 GCA_964352795.1 uncultured Phycisphaera sp. | reverse complement strand
CCCCGCGAGGCCATGCTCGGGCCGCTTGATTCGCCGGTCGTCATCGGCCACGAGGAGGGGATGCTCGACCCCGCGACATCACCGATGCGGGCCAGGCCGAGTGGGCCGAGTACACGCCCGAAGACCCCGCCTACGTCATGTACACCAGCGGCACGACCGGCACGCCCAAGGGCGTCGTCGTGCCGCATCGCGCCGTCGTTCGCCTGGTGGTCGATACCGATTACGCCCGCTTCGGACCCGAGCAGCGCTGGGGCGTCATGAGCGCGGTGGCCTTCGACGCCTCGACGCTGGAGATCTGGGGGGCCCTGCTGCACGGGGGGTGCTGCGTGGTGCAGACCGTGCCGGTGCCCAGCCTCGAAGACCTGGCCGACTATCTGACCAGGGGCCGCGTGAGCGACACCTGGCTGACCGCCTCGCTCTTCAACGCGATGGTCGACGAGCACCCGACTTCGATGGCCGGCATGGGCCAGCTGCTCACCGGCGGCGAACGCGAGAGCGTGCCGCACGTCCGGCGATTCAAGCAGCACTGCCCGGCCGTCACGCTCATCCACGGCTATGGCCCCACCGAGAACACCACCTTCAGCCTGTGCCACACGATCACCAGCGATGACGCGCTCGGGGATCGCATCCCCATCGGCTCGCCCATCCACGGCAGCACGATGCGCCTCGTCGAACCCGGTGCGAGCGCCGACGCGCTACCCCATGCGTTGGCCGAGGGCGAGCTGCTCGTGGGCGGCGATGGGCTCGCGCTGGGCTATCTCGGTGACGACGCGAAGACCGCCCAGAAGTTCGTCACCGACGCGGACGGCACCCGCTGGTATCGCACGGGTGACATCGTGCGTCTCCGCGATGATGGCGCGGCCGTGTTCATGGGCCGCGTCGATCGGCAGGTCAAGATCCGAGGCCACCGCGTGGAACCCGACGGCGTGGAGAGCGAGCTCGCCGCGTGCCCGGACGTGTCCCAGGGCGCCATCGCGGTGACGGGCGAGACCGCCGAAACACGCCGGATGATCGCGTTCTTCGTGCCGCGAAACGACACGACGGCAACCATCGTGCGCGAGCAGTTGGCCGAGCGCCTGCCGCCCACGATGATGCCCGAGCGCTTCGTCGCCATCAACGCCATGCCCATCGGCCCCACCGGCAAGGCCGACCGCAACGCCCTGCTCGCCTCACTCAACGGCCACGCCTCACCGAATGCCGAACGTGACGCGAGCCAGACCGAGGCCCTCCTCGTCGCCCTCTTCTCGCAACACCTCGGACACACCTTCGGCCTCGACGATCGCTTCCAGGACGCCGGAGGCCACTCGCTGCTGGCCATGCGCCTCGCCGCCGACATTCGCCGCGATCTCGGCGTCGCGTTGCCCGCCGCCGAGATCCTGCGCCGCCAGACGATTCGCGCCATCGCTCAAGTCGTTGACAGCCTGCCGACCGCGACCGACGCGCGCGCCGAGTGCGCGATCGACCCCATCGGCGACATCCGCCGCCGGGCGAGCCTCGAACACGCCCGCGACGCCACGGGCAGCGCCATGCTCGTGCATCACGCCTGGCATGTGTCGCCCGCCATCGACCATGATCGCCTGCGCGACGCGTGGCTCGCCCTGCTCGACCGCCACGACGCCCTGCGCGAGAGCGTCACCTTCACCGACGACGGCCCCACGCTCGTGCAACACGATCCGCACGCCTCCCAAATGTTCCACGCCGAACACAACCGCCTGCCCGCGCCCAACGGCGGCGATCCATCGGTACAAGCCGCGGCCTTGCGCACGATCGCCCCCGGCGATCCGCCCGCAAGGATGCATGTCTGGCGTATTGCTGACGGCTCGCAGTTCGTGCTGATGGTCTTCCACCACGCCGCCATTGATGAGTGGTCGCTCGACATCATCGCCGACGAGTTGCACGCGCTGCTCTCCAATCAAGCACTACCAGAGCCCGAGCCATACGCCACGTTCGCGCGCGCCGAACACGCGATGCGCAGCGATGAACTCACCGCCGACCTCGCGCAACGCATCGCCCTCGGGCACCCCCCTACCGCCGAGCCGCCACCCGCCGGGCCGCAACCGGGACTCATGTACCCCCTGACCGATGCGGCGCTGACCACCGACGCGCTCGACGCGAGGGCGCGGCAGCTCGGCGTCGCCCCCGCCGCCCTGGTCGCCGCCGCGCTTGGCATGGTTTTGCGCGAGAGGTACGGCCCGCCGGGACGTTGGCTCATGACACCCTTCGCGCGCCGGCCGAGCGACTCATTGCAGCGCGTGGTCGGCTGCTGCCTGGACATGCGGGTGCTCGAAGCCGATGGCCTCGACCTGCCGGCGACCGCCTCGGCGGTACACCTCCAGATGCTCGACGCCCAGGAAGACCGTACATTGCCGCTCGAATCGCTGATTGACGCGGTTCGCAAGGCCACTCCCGCGCGCGCCGACGACGCCACGCGCTTCGGGCTGACCTACCGCCACATCGACGATGCGCCACGATCGCTCGGTGAAGCAACTGCGACGCCCATCGACATCGAGCAACCCGCCGCCCGCTTCGGCCTGTGCCTGCACGTCGAACGCCGGAGCACCGGTCTTCGCGTTTTGCTCGAAGCCTCGCGCGAGCACTTCACGCCACAAGCCCTCGATACGTTCTCATCACGCTTCACGGATCTCCTGCTCGATCGCGACGCACTGCGCGATGAGATGGCCAACCGCATATCAGGTACGACCAATGGCACGATCGCGCCGACGGCCTCGGCCCACGAACGCCACGAACTCGCCCAACTCTGGCACGAGCTGCTCGGCGTCGAGCCCCACAATGACAGCGACTTCTTCCACGACGGTGGCACCAGCCTGCTAGCCATGCGCCTAGCCGCCGCGGTACATAAGAGACTCGGGCGGCGGTTGATGCTCAACCAGTTCCTGCGAAGCCCGACGCTCGATGGTCTGGCCTGCAACATCCGCGACGACGCCGAGCATCCCTTCGCCGAGTTTTCCATCGCGGTCGCAAGCGAAAGCCCCACGAACGAGCCCTGGTGCGTGGGGATTCCCGGCTCGGCCGGCCGCGCGATCGATCTGTATCGCTTGTGGCTCGAGGTTGGCGCGCCTGATGCGCCGGCGATGGACATGCTCGCTTTTGATCTTGCCACGATCGCCGTCGGCGAAGCGAGCACGTTCGACGCCGATCGGTTCTTTTCCCGCTTCACCGCCCTCACGCACGCGTACGCCATGACCCACAATCGCAGCGGGCCGCTGACGCTCGTGGGCTATTCACTCGGCGGACTGGTGGCCCTTGACATGGCGCGACAACTCGGCGAACTCGGCCACACCATCGAGCGTGTGGTGCTGCTCGATGCGTACGCGCCGCCGTACCTCAGCCGCACGCCGTCCTGGTATGTCGGCAAACTCAACGCGCGTCTGCGGAGACTCGGCGCGCCGGCCCGCGCGAAGCCCGCAGCACGAATCGAGCACGAGGGCGACGACGCCCACGCCGCCGAAGCCAGCCGCGCAACGTGGCGTTCCATCCACCAGAAGCTTGCGAGCTGGCAGCCAGCCGCGATTCATACACAAGTGGTACTGGTGCGATCCGGACCGGCCTGGAAGCACATCCGACCCGCCATTCACTCGGCCACGAACGGGCTGGGCCCCGCGCTGCGAGGCCCCGTCGACATCCGCGTGCTCGATGTCGAGCACCTGGCGATGCTGACCACAGGCGCGGGTCGCGTGGCCGCCCAAGTGCGTGACGTGCTGACGATCCGACCGGTCGCGCCTACACCCGCAGCACGCGAGAGCCTGCCGTCGCCCATCGTTCGTCACCCGGATTAGCCTTCACGCTCGCCCCATCCACCAGGCTGGAAAATGCCGGCAGCACGAGTGTTCGATATGCCGCATCGTGCCAGAAGCACGGCAGCTTCATCGACTCGCCACGCCCGCGCATCCGCACCGCCGGATGGACATGACCGCACAGCGTGTCGCCCGACGCGATGACGGGCGGCTCGTGGGTCAGCGTCAGACCATCCACACCCACACATGTTTCAAGCACTTCTACCCGCCACCGCTCGAGCAACCGGTGCGCTCGGGCGCTGATGAGCATCCGGTCGTGATTGCCCGGCACGAGCGCGAGATCGCACGGCAGCGACGGCCGCCACTGCTGGATCAACTCATCCATGCCAGGAGCAAACGACGACGGCCCGTGCACGAGGTCGCCCAGAACGACCACGCGGTTCGCCCCGACTCGCACCGCCGCGGCCCGCAACCGTTCGAGGTCGGCCAGCAACGGCCCCATCGGCAGTGCGCTGCCCGCGTCGCGGAAGGCCTGGCACTTGCCCCAGTGCGTGTCGGCCACGAACAGCCAGCGTCGCGTGGGCCAGAACACCGCGCGCTCGGGCATCATCCGCAGCTCGTGGCCGGCCATCATGAACGTGACATCGCCCATCGTCGCGGTCATGTCTCGGCCTGCATGTCCGCCTGCATTCGCGCGAGGCGGGTTTCGACGTCTTCGTTCGACATCGTCTGGCTGCCGATACGTTCGATGATGAGCGGCAAGGCCAGCGGACTGGGCTTTTCGAGCGTGACAGTTCGAAATCGGCTGGTGGCGATGCGGTCGAGCGCGGCGGCCAGGCGGCCCTGCTCGAACTGGTTCTCGAGGACTTCCTTGCGTGCTTGTGCGAGCAACAGGTGATCGGGATCAAACTCTCGGAGCACATCATAAATCAGCCCGCTGGAGGCTTGCAGATGCTTGCCGGCGGCCCGCGTTCGGGCGCCTGGATACCCCTGGAAAACCAGCCCCGAAACACGTGCGATCTCCCGGAACTGAAGCCGAGCCAGCTCGGCGCTGTTCACGCTCTCGAGCGCGTCCTCGACGAGATTGTCGCGGGTGAACAAATCTGGCGACAGGTACTCCTCGAATGGGAAAGGCTCGGGACACAGCAACTCGAAGCCGTAGTCATTGAACGAGGTAGTAAACGTCGCTGGCGTCTTGCGACCAAGCCGCAACGAGAGCAGCGCGCTGATGCCGCCATGCACGAGACGCCCCTCGAAGGGATACACCAGCAAACGGTGGCCCTCGTGGCTCGAGTAGAGCTCGAACAGCACCTCGTCGGCGGCTGGCACGGCCGAGCGACGCGCTTGCGAAGCCACGACGGGCAGGAATGTTTCGAGCTCGATCGGCACGTCGCTCGCCTCGCCGGTCTCGATGGTGCGGGCCGCGAGTTCCAGCGCCTCGCGCACGGCCCGTGACAAGCTCTCGCTGATCGGCAGCCGCGTGCCGCCCCAGATGGGCGTCAGGTTGGTCCGCTTCGTGCCGCGGCGTACGAGCGCGACCTCGGCCCGAACGCCCACGAAACGCAACGTCTGCCCGGCGAACGTGAAGTGTTGGCCCTCGCGCAGGCGGCCAACGAAACTGTCTTCGATATGGCCCAGGCTGCGGCCGTTCACGAAGCGAAGCTCGATCGTGCTCGGCCCGGTGATCGTGCCCACGTTCAGCCGGTGCAACTGGGCGACGCGCTTGTTCGGCACGCGGTACAGACCTTCGACCAGCTCGACCTTGTGGAATCGCTCGTACGCGCTCAGCGTCGTGCCGCCCTGGGTGACCAGCAGGAGCGTCCAGTCGAACGATTCGCGTGGAAGATTTCGGAATGACCAGGCCGTGCGCACTTCGTCGTACAACTCATCGGAAACAAATCCACCACCGAGCGCGACGGTGACCATGTGCTGTGCGAGCACGTCCAGGGGCTGGTTCACCGGATCTCGCGGCTCGACGGCACCCGCGTCGATCGCCTCGCGCACGGCGGCGATCTCGAGCAACTCGAGCGCGTTGGTGGGCACGCAGGTGATCTCGCACGGTTCGCCGGGCCGGTGCCGCGCGCGGCCGGCGCGTTGCATGAGCCGCGCGACACCCTTGGGCGAACCGATCTGCACCACGCGCTCGACGGGCGCGAAGTCGACGCCGAGGTCGAGCGAACTGGTGCAGACGACGATGCCGATGCTTCCGGTCTTGACGCCAAGCTCAACGCGCTCACGCTCCTCTCGGTCGATCGAGCCGTGGTGCAGCGCGATGCGGCCCTCCCACTGCGGCCGCTTGATGGCGATGGCGTGGAACCAGCGCTCGGCCTGCGACCGCGTGTTGGTGAACAGCAGCGTGGGCGTCGAGGGATCGAGGAAGGCCAGAACCTCCTCGAGCATCGCCAAGCCCATGTGCCCGGCCCAGGGGAAGCGGCGGATGTTGGCCGGCCGGAGAGACTCGACAATCACTGGGCGGTCGATGGGGGCCCGGACAATCGCCGGCTCGGCCCGAGTGCCCACCAGGGCGGCGGCGGCCTGGGCGTCGTTGGCGATGGTCGCGCTCAGGCCCCATGTGCGTACCCCGGGGGCGAAGCGGCGAAGCCGGGCCAGCGCGAGCTCGACCTGGCTGCCCCGCTTGCTGCTGAGCAGCTCGTGCCACTCATCGACGATGACGGCTTGAAGGTCCGAGAACTTTTCATGGGCGTCCGCCAGCGTCAGCAAGAGGCTCAAAGACTCGGGCGTGGTGACCAGCACGCTCGGCAGGCTCCGACGCTGGCGGCCGCGAACCGTGCTGGAGGTGTCGCCCGTACGGCTTTCCACCGTGAGAGGCAGGTCGAGGGCTTCGACCGGGGCTCGCAGGGCCTGCTCGATGTCGCGGGACAGGGCGCGCAGCGGGCTTATATAAAGGATGGAAAGCCCACGCCGGCTCGCTCCCGCATCGGCGACGGACGCCAGAGGCCCGAGATACGCGGCATAGGTCTTTCCCGAGCCCGTTGGGACCAGTATCAGCCCGCTCCGGCCCTGGGCATCCAGGGCCCAGGCATCTTCCTGAAAACCGTGGGGATGCCAGCCACGATCGGCGAACCAACCCCGGAGGCGATCGAGCGTCCCGCCCTTGGCAATAGGTTTTGTTTGGGTTTTGGACATTCCTAGGTCTACACTATGCCCGCTGGCCGGTCGGGCGTCGGGGCCAGCCTCAACGAGCCCCTCGCTCGCGCGAGGGGCTCGTCATTCATTAGAATCAGATGGACCTCTCGGAGGGGCAACCATGCGGATCCACAGGCTCGACCCCTCG
>CAYGTM010000116.1:0-7077 GCA_964352795.1 uncultured Phycisphaera sp. | reverse complement strand
GACCGAGAACGCTCGACGCAGTGTGTCCCGCGTGGCCACGGGGAGCAATGGCCGAAGCGACTGGTAAAAAGAACTCTTGCGAAAACGCATGGCTAGGCCCTGATCTGCGGATCGATCGCGCGCTGTGTTGAAGCTGGAGTTCGGATCGACGCGATCGGGCCTTGGAGTAAAGCCAAGTATCGGTCCAAGTTTGATGATCGTCTCTTCGCGGTGTTTGATGTAATGTTCAAAAATGATACTGTGAAATCGCTGGTGGTCATATTCTTGAAGCCATGCTTTGGCTTGGTATGCATATCGACTGAAGGCAATGGCATTGCTATCAGACTCAATGAACTCTTCCACCGTACCCGGCACGGGTAGGTTCGTGATCATATGATGGTGATGGCTGACGATGCGGCTGATTGGCTCGCGTATGATATAGAGTAACTGGATATCAGGACCAAGCACCCGCATCGCACGGTCGGGAACGCCGAGAAAACGAGGTATTCTGGCATAGCCTGTAGATGCGTCACCGCGAGCGTCGTCTTCCCTTGCTTTTGCGAACATGGCTTCGTACTCGGCCCTGCCTTCCGGCGTGAGCACTTTATCATGAGCCAATGCAGTAGGCTCTTTTTCAAATGGAAAGAATACGCCGGGTTGGGACAGGAGGTCTCGGTACAGCGTGGTGGTACCGCTCTTCTGCGCTCCAATAATAAGAAAATTAGGCAGCACTACTCTCGATCTCCATAGATGGCTTCACGATAATACTTTAGGGTCAGTCGTGCCACGTTGGGCCATGTGAATCTTTCACGGACTAGCAAGGCACCCGCCAGACCCATCGTTCTCGCTGAAGCTCCATCGATCAGCACCTGCTCGAGTGCGTCGGCAATGCTGTTTGCGTCGAGATCTGTCTCGAAACCGGCTCCGGTTTCGGTGATCTCAGGAAAATGACATGCCCGAGTCACGACTACCGGCACTGCCATAGCGAGCGCTTCAGTAATGGCAATCGAGAAGCCTTCCTGGCGGCTTGGTAGGCAAAACACGGCGGCATCGCGTAAGGCCGCAAGTTTTTCCACGCCATACAACGGTCCGACGACATGGACGTATTCGCGGAGGCCATGACGCGCAATACTCGCCTCGAATGGCGTTTGCTGGCCATCATCAGGACCCGCTACAACGAGATGGACCTCAGGCATGCGCGTATGCAATATTGCAAATGCTTCGGCAAGATAATCAAGCCCCTTCTTGTGGGCCAGCCTTGAAAGAAAAAGTATGTACGGGCGATTCCCAAGTTCAGGACGGCTTGCCCGAAATGTACCCTCTGGTGGTGATTGGTCAATCTCTTCGAGAAAGATCCCATTCGGAATCACTCGCGTGGGTGTACCGTGGAGAACTGGCCGGGCGAGATCGGCCTCGTCGGCGTTGAGCATGTGAACGAAGGCGGCATGATGCAGGAATGATCGATGCGTCGTTGCCAGGGCGATGCGCTTTTTAGTCGGCTTCACGGATAACGTGTAAGGGTCAAGCATGCCATGAGGCGTAACGACATACGGAACTCCGGCAGACCTGGCAACGCGCGCCGTCGCTGGCATGAGAGGTCCCCACATTCCATGGGTGTGCAAGCAATCGACACCATCACGTAGGAGCTCTGCAAACGCACGCGCGGCCGCGCTACCCGTCAACTGTTCACGCCTACTCGTGGACACCCAGCATATGTCTATCAGATCAGCATATGGTGTTTCACAGAGCAATCCGAGAGCCCGGTCGTGAGCATCTGGAAATATATACGACATCAAGGTCACGTTCGCGCCGAGGTGGGCCTGTGCTGCGGCGAGACGGGCTGCAACGATTGGCGGTCCGCCCGCGGCGGGGTCTAACCCATCGATCATATGAACGATGCGCAGCTTTTTCATTCCGCACCCTCGGAATCATGAAAGCGAGGGCGTTCCTTTACAGGAACGGCGGGATTGCCAGCGTAGATTGTCCACGGTTCGAGTGTGCGCATCGCGCACCCTCGCGCCCCGAGGATGGCCCCGCAGCCCACCCGCACGCCCGGGCCGACGAAAGCGTCGGCAGCAATCCACACGTCATCTTCGATTGTGATGGATGGCCGTATGAGCGGTAGATCGGGACGCGTGTAATCGTGCGTCCCAGCACACAAATGCGCGCCTTGGCTGACGGAGACTCGATCGCCTAAGACAACCCGACCAAGGCAATACAGGATCACGCCATCGCCGACCGAGCTATCCGCACCCACCGTCAGGTTCCAGGGGCACTCAATACGAACGGTCCGACGAATACGCACGTCTGCCGCGAGTCGGGAACCGAATGCACGGAGGACCAGCCGTCGCCATCGATACCAGTTGTGAAATGAACAACGAAAGAGCGTGCCCTGGACTGTCGCCCATATGATGCGAGCGATTTTCTCACTTGTGGAGTATGCACTGACGCTGCGAAGGTGGGATCCATGCGGCGGGTTTTTTTGGGTGGTCATGCCGCAGGCTCCGGCGAGGTCTGGCCTTCATTCTTGACCTGTTGCGACTTCACTTGCAACTCAGCAACATTTAGGTTGACAAGGAGTTCATATGACGAGATGAACAAGCAGAACCGCCAGCCGGTCAGCCCGTCAAGAAAGCCCAGGCGAATCACATACATGTACAGGAATCGGCAGAGCCATTTTGCGGGCAGCCTGGGGTAGAGATGGTGCTTGATCCAACGATGCCGTTGCAACTGATTCCCGAAGAACTTCGCATCCAGCTCTGGCCCATCCCCGCCGTTCATGAGCCGAAACATCTCGCGGGCTTCGAGTGCGGCATAACGATTATGCTTTGCCATGTACACTTCGAGCCCCCGGCGATCATTGTGTTCCATATGGCCTTTGCAATACCCTTCGGGACCATCGACGATCATGTGTTCGTGCACGTCGCGCTCCTCATACCGCGCCCGACCGCGCTTGAAGAATCGCATATTCCAACTTGGGTAATATCCACAATGACGGATTCGTTTTCCCAGAAATATGAAGTATCGATTAATATAATATCCACTCTCGGGCACTTCCGCGATGGGCCTCGCGCTAGTGACTAACATCTCATCGCGCAAGTCGTGCTCGATGGATTCGTCGGCGTCGAGAAAGAAAATCCAATCCGTTTCGATCGGGAGATTCTCCAGTGCCCAGTTCTTTTGGCGGGCGTGGCCGAGCCAGGGGCGATCGACGAAGGTTGCCCCTGCTTGCTCGGCAATATGTCGGGTGCCATCGGTCGATCCTGAATCGACCACGAAGACAGCATCGGCCCAGTCGCACACCGAAGCCAGGGCATGTGGAAGGTTGGCCTCTTCGTTTTTGGTTGGGATGATAACCGTAATGTTACTCGATGATGGCAAGTTGGATGTGATAGCATTCATGCCTGCGTCTCGATGTGTACAGGATCGATTCTCGAATCGTTTGACAAGGCTTTCGGCTCCGTCGGCATTGAAGTTGTTGAGAAATGTTCGTCAAGCACGGCGCGGCATGTACTCCATGCGTGGTCCCCGAGAAGCCTTTCGAGCTTAGGGCGAGTCGTGCTCAACCCTACATAACATTTGAATCGTCGATGACGTGGCATGGGCCATCGGGGGCAATCCGTCGCGAAGTCGCGGGGATGCAGGTAGACCACGGTTGGACGGCCATGCCTAGCTTCGCTCGAGATTGCAGACTTGAGCAACGGGTAGGGAAGTAGGCGGAGGTACCCACCACCCGAAAATCCCAGTCGAATGGGCCCAGCCGGAACAGGCGACCAGACCGATATCGGGAGTTCGCGGATCGTGGCACCGTTTGGCGCAGTAATTATGTGCGGTTCGCGAGGGCAGGGGTAGCCACCGTGGCCGCGAGGCGCGGGGAAGAGGCTCGAATCCCATTCGATGCCCGCTTCGGCGAGCGCGTCGAAGGCCCACTCGTGGCCTGGCGTGATCGAGAAGGATGGAGCTCGATAGCCCGTCACGCGGATGCCGCTCGCCGACCCAATCGCATCAATGGATCGAGCGAGATCCTGAGCGAACCGCTTGGGGTTGAGTTCGCCAACACGATCGTGCATATGTCCGTGGCTGGCGAGTTCGTGGCCCGCGTCGGCAATGCGCCGCACCAGGGCGGGGTACTGCTCGGCAATCCACCCCAGCACGAAGAACGTCGCTCGTATGCGTGCGATTTCGCACGCGCGGAGTATCTCATCGGTGTATCGTTCGACGAGTGTATCTCTGCGGGTCAGGGCGTCCCAGTGCTTGGCTTCGAGCCCGCGTACACCAACGATATGGAACCAGTCCTCGATGTCAAAGGACATGGCGTTTGTGATGTCTGTGGGTTTGGGCATGTATTGAACTGGATTCAGAATGCGTCGTGGTCAAGGAATGTAAACCGCCAAGGCCGCCCACCTTGATGCAGCATCAGTTCGGACTCCGGCGGCGTGAAGGCGATCAGGCGGTAGGACTCATCGCCCGCCACGCGGTAGCCGATCTTACGGAGCGTCACGGATGTTTCCTGTCCGGCACCGTCGAGCCAGAGCATGGCTTCAGCTCCGGCGCGCGCCGACTCGGCCTCGCATCGATCGGCAAGCCCACGGAGAACGTACGCTTCTTGATCCCGCGCTGCGAGTTCCAGGAGAACGCCAGTGCGAATGCCATTTCCACGAGTTGCCATGCAATACATGGCGACACCGACAAGCGTGTCGTCGCGGCGTGACAAGGCCAGGGTGTAGGGTTCGCCATCCACACTGCCGCCAAGCCGGGCGTGCAGGAGTTCGGGTGTCCATGCCGTCACCATTTTGCCATCGGCCACATGCGATAGCAGATCGATGATCTCAGCCAGCAGCACTTGGTCTTCGCGTGCTTGGGCCACAGGCATTGTCTGGATCGCGTCATTCCCTCGGCGTCGCAGCGATTGTCGGGTCCGCCAGAGTGCATCACCAATAGGCGCGACGGCTGCGGCCAGCTTGTTCCCTTTGTGTTTCGCGAGCAGGGTGAACGGCTTCAGCGGCTTGACGAACACGGACAACACACAGACCAGCTTGAATCCCAGTTTGAGATGACCTTCGACGACGTTGGGGCGACGTGTCGCGGTGAGTATCGCTTCGATCCCGAGTTCACCCATCGCCTTTCGCATCGCGAACACGAGCTGTGGATAGAGCATCAGCTTGCGATGCTCGGGAAGGACAAAGAGATGGGCCCAATACCCGATCGGAATCATCGTATCGTGATCTGGATGCTTGATCGACCGGAGGTACATCGCCGTGCTTGCCACGGGCTGTCCTTCGACCGTCCCCAGCCACATGGCGATCCGCTTCTCATCGATGTGGAACAAGGCATCGCCTACATGCCGTGTATGTAACACGCACCCATCGCGCTGCGAGAGCAGGTCAGTAATGCTCGGCAGGTCTTCGGCGCGAGCTCGTCTCAGGCTGGTCCGGGCGACGATGCTTGTCAGCGTTTGGCCTCCACTCGCGCCGCAATGGCCTTTGGCGAGACCAAATCAGGGATCTCATCGGGGTCAAACGTCACGCCGAACGCACCCTCGAGCGCCATGACGATGTTCAGGTGCGCGATGCTGTCCCACGCTTCGATTGATTCCGGTGAAGCGTCGGGCGGAACGGGCGGTAGGCCCAGTGCATCGCCGATGATCTCACACGTCATTTCAAGCATGGATTCGGGCATGTACGAACTCCGGATAGAAGAAGCATCAGGCGGGCGTCGGCAGCAGGATACGGCGGGCGATCCATCGCGGTTGCTCGGGCGTTGAGGTCGTGAGGTCGAGGCTCCAAAGAACGCCTTGGTCATTGTGTTCGAGCACCGTGAAGCCGTGCTCACGATAGATGGCTTCGGCCGGCGGATTCTTCCTGGTTGGCAAAAACCAGCCACGCAGCTCGAGCGCCCCTGTGTTGCGGGCGTGCTCGGCCAGTGTTGCCAACATGCAGGTCTCGACCGTTCGCCCGATGACCCGGCATGACATGAGAAATGTATCAATCTTCCATTGCTTTTCGACGATCGACGCAAACATGACGCCGACGATTCCGTTGTCGCCGAACCGATCACGCACGGCGATCCAGTAGATCCGCCAGGCCGGATCGTCGGCCATGGCACGAACCTCTTGAATGCTATATCGCTTCGTGGTCATGTTGAGTTGGTTGGTCTTCTGGGTCAACTGGGCCACGCGCTCGATGATCGCAGGGTCGCTCGCGGTGTCGAGCAGCCCAACATCGGCCTCCATCTCCAACGATCGCAGATAGTCCTCCAGCGAACCCGCGGTATTTTCCAACTCGGCGCGTTGTCGCTGCTGCACATACATCTGGCCACGGCGTCGATCATCTTGACTCAGCGAAAGCTTCTCGAACAACGGGCAGTCACGTATGGCAGCCAGCATATCCCGCGGATCGTCGCTGGCAGGTTCGAGCACCGTTACTTCCGGCATCAAGCCACGGACGAGTTCACGCTCCACTGGATTATCGTCGAGAAAAACCAGTGCATCGATGCCGATGTTGAGTTCCGCCGCGATCTCACGGAGGTTCTGGGCCTTGTCGGTCCAGTTGATGCGTAAGGCCGAGAGGTGCTGGGATTTGAGCAGCATGTGCGGATGGTTGTCGATGACCTCCATCGCATCGGCCGGGTTGTTCTTACTACAGATCGCGAGCAGGATGCCGCGTTGGGAAAGATCCAGAGCCGCTTGCTGGATCGCCATGTAGTGAGCGCCAGGATACTCGACATCCAGACGGATCCCGCCGGGCCCATCTTCTCCGACGATACCACCCCACAACGTGTTGTCGAGATCGAGCACCAGGCACTTGGCCTGAAGGCCCATCGCCGGCAGGAGGTATCGCGTCCATTCTCGCGCCAGGGGCAGCAGGGCGTCGGCGACCATCGGAAGACGCACGGTGAGATACTTATCCTCGTCGTACCAGCGATCGCGGCCGAAACGCGCGATCAGGCCATCGTACTCCAAAACGTACACGCCGGGCATCTCCGCTGTTGCTTCGCGGAGCCTGGTGTTGACGCGATCGATCGCGCCAGATTGTGTCAATGACCCGCCTTTGGTTGAATCGAGGATGCCCATAGCCGGCACGGCCGGTTTTTCCAAGG
>CAYGTM010000115.1:0-7170 GCA_964352795.1 uncultured Phycisphaera sp. | reverse complement strand
CGTTCGCCTGGGCTCGCTGCCCCTGTCGACGCTCCAGGCCAACATCGACTACGGCTTCGAGGAGGCCCGCACGACGGCCGGTCGCGTGGGCGTGAAGGTGTGGATCTACAAGGGCGAGTACGAAGCCCAGGACGAGGACACGACCTCGAAGGCCGCCGGGGCCCGGGTCGCCGGCCGGGGTCGCAGGTAAGTAGAGAAAGACATCGGCACCCCCGAACGTTCGGGTGGGCCGCCAGGAAAGGTTTGATCGATGCCACCGTATAAGATCCCAAAGCGAGTGAAGTTCCGCAAGGAGTTCCGCCGCGTTCGCGTCCGCAACGCGACCAAGGGCAACTACGTCGCCTATGGCGACTTCGGGCTCCAGGCGCTCGAGGGCTGCTGGCTCAAGAGTAACCAGATCGAGGCCGGCCGCATCGCGTCGACGCACTTCCTCAAGCGTCAGGGCAAGCTGTTCATCCGCGTGTTTCCAGACAAGCCGGTGAGCAAGAAGCCCCTCGAGCAGCGAATGGGTAAGGGCAAGGCCGACGTGGATTACTGGGCCGCTCGGGTTCGTCCGGGCACCATGATCTATGAGCTGGCCGGCGTGCCCGAAGAGATGGCCCGCGAGGCAATGAAGCGCATGGCCATGAAGATGCCCATCCGCTGCCGATTCGTCAAGCGTCGCACCACCGTGGGCTAACCCCCAGTCAGAACAGTCTCAAGGCCCGCGATGGGCGTGGAAGTTGGAGAAGGTGTCATGATCGGCAAGGAAGTTCGCAAGCTCGACAACAACGAGGTCCAGGCCGAACTCATCCGGCTGCGCAAGCGGCTGTTCCAGCTCCGCATCCAGTCGGCCACCGAGAAGGTCGAGGACAACAGCGAGTTCTCCAAGACCCGTAAGGACATCGCGCGCCTCATGACCGAACGGACGGCCAGGCAGAACGCAAAGAAGGCTGGGTAAAACGCCGGGTGAGTGCACCGGGTAAAGCAGTCTGGACCACACGACAGGGATCGCGGTTCGGGGACACCGAATAGAAGAGAACGCAAACGTATGAGCGACAACACCGCCAGCACGACCCAGACCACCGGCGAAAAAGCCAAGGGCGCCCGCTTGGGCGAGGTGGCCACCGCCGGCCGAGACAAGACCATCAAGGTCGTCGTCAGCTATGTGGCCAAGCACCCCAAGTACGGCAAGTACGTCCGCCGTCGCACCGTGCTGCACGCCCACGATGAGGGCAACCAGGCCCAGGTGGGCGACCGGGTGGAAGTCGTGCCGTGCCGGCCCATGAGCAAGACCAAGTCGTGGACGTTGTCGCGGATTCTCGTCAAGCATCAGGGCGAATGAGCCCGACCGATCGGCAACCGTGCATTGCGGCCCGGTCCTGAAAGAAGTCTCGCACGCCCACTCGTCAACGGGCCGTAGGAAGTAGCAAGCCATGCTCCAGCAAGAATCACGATGCGAAGTCGCGGACAACTCGGGGGCGAAGATCGCCTACGTCATCCGCGTCTACGGCAAGACCAGCGCGAGCGGCAACAACACCCGCCCGGCCGCGGGCGTGGGCGATCGCGTGCTGATCTCGGTCAAGAAGGCCCTGCCCGGGGCTGATATCAAACCCGGGGACATGTCCAAGGCCGTCGTCGTGCGGACCGCTCGCAACACACGTCGGGCCGACGGCTCGTACGTGAAGTTCGACAGCAACGCCGTGGTGCTCATCAACCCCGATGGCAACCCTCGCGGCACGCGCATCTTCGGGCCCGTCGCCCGCGAGCTGCGCGAGAAGAACTACATGAAGATCGTTTCGCTTGCTCCGGAGGTGGTGTAATGGCCCGGCATATCCGCAAGGGTGACAACGTGATGGTGACCGCGGGCGACCACAAGGGCCGCACGGGCGAGGTGATGCGCGTCGACACCGGCAACGACCGTGTCTACGTCAAGGGCCTGAACCTGCGCACCCGCAACGTCAAACCCACCCGCGTCAACCCCGAGGGCGGCCGCGTGACCAAGGAAGCGCCCTTCCACATCTCCAACGTCAGCCCCGTGGCCGACGGCAAGCCCACCCGCGTCCGCTTCACCGTGGGCGACGGCGGCGCCAAGCAGCGCGTGGCCGCTCGCAACGGCAAGGTCTTGTCCGTCCAGGCCCGACGCAAGGGCGGCGAGTCGGCAAGCAAGGACACCCTCTGATTCCTGTTCGAGCAGCGGCACGCACGATTCAGCAAGATGGTTCGTGATTCAAGAAAGTTCGTGAGTAAGGACTGATACCCGATGGCCAAGAACAAGCCCAACCAGGACGACCCCGCCATCCAGGCGGCCTCCGCGAAGCGCGAGGGCCCCCAACGCCTGCGCCAGAAGTTCCTCGACGAGGCCCGGCCCGAGGTGACCAAGCAGTTCGGCGTGTCCAACCCCATGGCCATGCCGGTGCTCGATCGCATCGTGCTCAACGTCAACATGGGACGCTTCCTGGACGGCCCCAAGCTGCCGCCCAACATCCGCGCCACGGTCATCGAAACGCTCACCCAGATCACCGGCCAGAAGCCCGTGGTCGTCAAGGCCAAGAAGAGCGTCTCGAACTTCAAGGTCCGCGAGGGCATGGAAACCGCGGCGATGGTCACCCTTCGCGGCGACCGGATGTGGGACTTCCTGGACCGGTTCATCAACCTGGCCACGCCCCGCATCAAGGACTTTCGCGGCCTCTCCGAGACCGCCTTCGACAAGGCCGGCAACTATTCGCTGGGCCTCACCGAGCAGGGCGTGTTCCCCGAGATCAACATGGCCAACGTGACCTTCACGCACGGCATGAACATCAACTTCGTCTTCCGCAACTCCGACAAGGCCAAGAGCCGCGCCGTTCTGGAAAGCCTGGGCATGCCCTTCCGCAAGCCCGCGCCGCCCAAGAAGAGGGCGAGCTGAGAGACAGACAACCAGGGTGGCCACCAGGCGACCGGGAGTGATTTGAAGAATGACGACCAAGGCACAAATCGCAAGAAGCAAGAGGACGCCCAAGTTCTCGACCCGGCAGGTCCGCCGGTGCGAGCTCACCGGGCGGGCACGCGGGGTGTACCGCAAGTTTCGCATCAGCCGGATCATGCTGAGGAAGCTCGCCCACGAGGGCAAGATCCCCGGCATGCGCAAGGCCAGTTGGTGAATCGAACCCAGTACGCAGGCTGATCCGCAGCGGCGAACGGCAAGCAGGGAAGGCTCGGGCCCCAACGGCCCGGCAGGAGGTCATCGGAAACGATGTCAGTCAACGATCCGATCTCGGACATGCTCACGCGAATCCGCAATGGGTTGCGCAACCGCTCCCGTCGCGTGGACTGCCTGAACAGCAAGGTGTGCCGCGGCGTCGCCCAGGTCCTCAAGGACGAGGGCTACGTCGAAGGCTTCGAGGTCGTCGAGGATGGCCGCCAGGGCACCCTGCGGGTGTCGCTGCGCTACGGCACCGCCGGCGAACCGCTCATCGCCTCGCTCACCCGCGTGAGCAAGCCGGGCCGGCGGGTCTACAGCAAGGTCGAAGACCTGCCCAGGCCGCTCCAAGGCATGGGCATCGCCGTGGTCTCCACCAGCCAGGGCGTGATGAGCGATCGAAAGTGCCGCACCGAACGGGTGGGCGGCGAACTGCTGGCGGTGATCCAATAAGCCAGTAAGGCAAGAGCCACAGGCGGCGGCCAAGCGGCTGCCCGACCGAGGAGGTTATTTCGTTATGTCACGCATCGGCAAGAAGCCCATCTCCGTTCCCAAAGGCGTCAAGGTCGACGTCTCGGGCCAGACCGTCCGCGTTGAGGGCGCCAAGGGCACGCTGAGCCATACGGCCCACCCCCTGGTGACCGTCGCGTGGGATGACGACGCCAAAACGCTGTCGTTCGCCGTGCCCGAGGGCAAGGAGGGCGACCGCCAGGCCAAGAGCCTCTGGGGCACCACCCGCTCGATCGTCGAGAACAACATCGTGGGCGTGAGCCAGGGCTACACCAAGGTGCTCGAAGTCAACGGCGTGGGCTACACCGCCACCGTCGATGGCACGCGCATGAAGCTGGTGGTCGGCTTTGCCAACCCGATCTTCAAGAACATCCCCCAGGGTGTCAACGTCAAGGTCGAGAAGCAGATCGTCACCATGACGGGCCACGACAAGCAAGTGGTGGGGCAGTTTGCCGCAGAGGTCCGCGCCGTCCGCAAGCCCGAGCCGTACAATGGCAAGGGAATCAAGTACAGCGGCGAGCAGATCATCCGCAAGGAAGGCAAGACCGCCGGCGCGTGATGCACTGCCGGTCGGGTTCGCACGAAGTGTTTCGCAACGAGTGTTCGGGTTCTTACTGAGGTTCTGACGCAATGGACAGGCAGAAAGCCAAGCAAACACGCCGGACACGCCGTCGCATCGGCATCCGCAAGCGAATCTCGGGCACGGGCACAGTCCCCCGCCTGAGCATCTACCGCTCGCTGCGGCACGTCTACGTCCAGATCGTCAACGATCTTGATGGCACGACCATCTGCGCGGCGTCCACGATGGACAAGGGCTTCAGCGGCGAGGGCACGGGCAACGCCGAGGCTGCCAAGGCCGTCGGCAAACTCATCGCCGAGCGGGCCAAGAGCAAGGGAATCGAGAAGGTGGTCTTCGACCGTGGCGGCTTCCGCTACCACGGCCGGGTCCAGGCGCTGGCCGACGCGGCCCGCGAGGGCGGATTGAAGTTTTGACGCATTTCGGGCTGGCGCCCATTGGCCGGCCCGTAGGAATGGAAACGAGGGCGCTTCATGCCTGAGATGATCGACGAAGCCGGGCAGATCGAATCGACCACGGTCAACATCTATCGCACCGCCGCGACGGTGAAGGGTGGACGCCGCTTCAGCTTTGGAGCGCTCGTGGTCGTGGGCGATCGCCAAGGCAAGGTGGGCTTCGGCTACGCCAAGAGCACCGAAGTACCCGTGGCCATCGAAAAAGCCCAACGCAAGGCCCGTCGTAGCATGGTGAGCGTGAAGCGCCTGGGCACCACCGTGCCCCATGAGATCGAGAGCAAGTTCTCGGCCTCCAAGATCCGCCTCATCCCCGCCACGCCCGGCACGGGCATCGTGGCGGGTGCCACCGTCCGGGCCGTGCTCGAGATGGCCGGGTACAACGACTGCATCACCAAGAGCCTGGGCTCGGGCAACAAGCTCAACGTCGTCAAGGCCACCATCGACGGCCTGGCCAAGATGCGGCTCCTTTCCGACGTGGCCGAGCGCCGCGGCGTGACGCTCGACGACTCGGTCATCGAGCAGCGCATCGAGCGGGCCCGGTTCCTGACCGGTGCCGGCATCGGCGCCTCGACCGAGAAGGCCAAGGCCGAAGACCATGACGACGACGCCGACCAGGACAGCACCAGCAACTGATTGATCTCGACGGGCCGACGCCAGAGGGCGGGCCAGGAGTTTAGAAGCCATGATGATCCACGAGATCACGTCCCAACCCGGTCGCTACACGCAGCGCAAGCGCGTGGGCCGCGGGCCCGGCAGCGGCGGCAAGCGCGCCGGTCGCGGCCAGAAGGGTGCCGGAAGCCGTCGCGGCCACTCGACCCTCCACCAGTTCGAGGGCGGGCAGATGCCCATGTTCCGCACGATGCCCAAGTTCGGCTTCACGAACGTCAAGTTCAAGACGCTGTTCTGGATTGTCAACATCAAGGACATCGCCGAGCACGAGACCTTCAAGAACGGCGGCACCGTCGACGCCGACGCCCTCATCAAGGCGGGCCTCATCCGAGACACCAGCCGCGACATCAAGATCCTGGGCAACGTCCCCGAGGGCGGCCTGAAGTCCAAGCTCACGTTCAACGTCAGTCGCGTCAGCGGGTCGGCCCGGAAGATCATCGAAGACGCCGGCGGATCGGTGACCGAGACTGGCACCCGCCGCGATCGCGTCCGAGGCATCGACCGCAACAGCGAAGACAAGACCCCCAAGAATCTCACCAAGAAGCTGCGACGCCCGAATCTCGAGCGTCGCCAGGCGGCCAAGGCCAAGCCCTCGGGCGGCCAGAAGTAAGAAGTAACGCCTCGGGTCGAGCCCCCTCAGGCCGGCCGTGCGGCTGGCTTCTGACGGGGCCGGCTGCCGAGTGCCGGCGGAGGATCGATGATCCAGGCCCTGTTCAACGTGTTCCGCATCCCCGAGCTGCGCACCAAGGTGCTCTTCACCCTGGGCATGCTCGCGGTCTATCGCATCGGGATGTGGATCCCCCTGCCGGGCGTCAACCAGTCCGCTCTGGCCACCTATTTCCAGCTCCAGCAGGAAGAGGGCGGGGCCGCCGGCCGCCTCATGAACTACGTCTCGGTCTTCAGCGGCGGGCAGATGTCCCAGTCGACCATCTTCGGCCTGGGCATCATGCCCTACATCTCGGCGGCCATCATCTTCCAGCTTCTTGGCTCGGTCCTGCCCGCGCTCAAGGCCCTGAAGGAAGAAGGCCCCACGGGCCAGCAGAAGATCCAGGAATGGACCCGCTACGCCACCGTGGCCCTGTGCATCGTGCAGGCCATCGGCTGGCTCTACTACATCGCCCAGCAGCCGGGCGGCAACAACGAGATGATGGTTTACGCCCAGTGGCGCGCCAGCCCGCTGTGGTGGGTCATGGGCGTCACCGTCCTGACCGCCGGCACCGTGTTCCTCATGTGGCTGGGCGAGCAGATCGACCGCTACGGCATCGGTAACGGCATGTCCATGATCATCATGGCCGGCATCCTGGCGGGCATGCCCACCGCCGTCGGCTGGGTCGTGGAGAACTTCAACCCCCAGGAGCCCGATGGGCTCAACTGGATGGGCGTCCTGTTGCTCGCGGGCGGCTTTGTCGCCGTCGTGGCCGGCTCGGTGCTCATGACCGTGGCCCAGCGACGCATCCCCATCCAACAAGCCAAGCACACCCGCGGCCGACGCACCTACGGCGGGCAACGCAGCTACCTGCCCCTGCGCGTCAACCACGGCGGCGTCATGCCCATCATCTTCGCCAGCTCGCTCATGATCTTCCCCTCGGTCATCTTCAGCGGCATCTCAGAGGCCACCCAGCAGTCCGGAGGCGTGCTGTTCGCGCTGTCCAACTGGTTCGGCGACGCCCTCAACTACGGCCAGTTCCCCTACGTCATGCTGCACGTCATCATGATGTACTTCTTCAGCTACTTCTGGATCACCATCCAGTTCAACCCCGAAGAAATCAGCAAGCAGATGCGCGACCACGGCTCGTTCA
>CAYGTM010000114.1:0-7210 GCA_964352795.1 uncultured Phycisphaera sp. | reverse complement strand
AACCTGCACCTGCCCGCAACGCAGATGTCCGCCGACCGCCTGATCCGCATGGGCGAGAAGCCCGAGCACGTCCACATCGTGGGCTCGTCGGCCATCGACGGGCTGCACGCCATCGAGCCCATGCCCGAGGCCGACTTTGCCGAACTGGGCAGCCCAAAGGCCGTCGTGCTGCTGCACCCCACGGGCCGATCGGTGGAAGCCGAGGAGCACGTGACCGCCACCCTGCTCGACGCCTTGGCCACCCTAAGCCTGACACCCCTGGCGCTGGCCCCCAACCACGACCCGGGCCGGGCCGGCGTGCTGCGCACCCTGACCGAACGCCTGGGCCACCCCCACCCGCACATGCGACGCGAGAAGTTCGTCGCCCTGCTCAAACGCCTGGCCCTGACCGGCGGGGTGCTGGTGGGCAACTCGTCGGCCGGCCTGATCGAAGCCCCCGCATTGGGGCTCAGGGTGGTCGATATCGGACCACGACAGAACGGCCGCGAACGCCCGCCCGGCGTGCTGCACGCCGACGACCAGTCCCAGCCGGCCCTCGAGCGGGCCATCCTCGACGCCCTCACCGCCCCGCCGTGCGACCCCAAGGTCCACCCCTACGGCGATGGCCTCACCGGCGAGCGCGTGGCGGCCCTGCTGGTTTCGGTGGACCCAAATACCCGCGGCATCCTGGCCAAGCTGAACGCGTATTGAGAAAAGCCGATCTCCGGGTGTCACGGCTGGGCCGGAAATCACTCTCGAACGCCCTATAAGCCAACAACGGCACGGACCCGTCACCGCAACCAAAGTCACCCCGCGCAACCGCCGATGCTCTAGTCAGCCCGTTCTGAGAACCCGGACCGGCAGGAGACCAGGCATGAGCATCGGCACGCAGGAACGTCAGCAGACCGTCGAGATGGCCATCCGCGAGATCAGCCACATCGCTACGCTGCCCGAGGTGACCCTCAAGATCGTCGAGCTCGTGGAAGATCCGTCCTCCACGGCCCAGGACCTCCACAACGTCATCGCCAACGACCCGGCCCTGTCCAGCCGCATCCTGAAGGTCGTCAACTCGTCCTTCTATGGGTTGCCGGGCCAGATCGGCTCGATCAACCGGGCCATCGTGATGCTCGGGCTGAATGCCGTCAAGAACATCGCCATCGCCGCCAGCCTGGCCAAGCTCTTCCGGGGTGGGGATCTGAGCCACGGGTTCAGTGCCCGGGCCGTGTGGGAACACGCCGTGGCCTGCGGCGCGACGACCAAGATGATCGCCGACGCCGCCAAGGTCGGCATGGCCGACGAGGCCTTCCTGGCCGGCCTGATGCACAACATCGGCCTCATGGTCGAGATGCAGTTCGATCGCAACAAGCTCATCGAGGTCGTCCAGACCCTGGGCGTCAACGGCGACGGCGTGCCCGCCAACGACATGCGCGAGGTCGAGGCCCAGATTTACGGGGCCGACCACCAAGACTTCGGCAAGGGCCTGTGCGAGCGATGGAAGTTCCCCAATAACTTCGCGTTGGTCACCGGCTATCACCACGACCCGATGCAGGCCCCTTCGGACGCCCGCCGCCTGCCGGCCATGGTGTATGTGGCCGACCGCCTGGTCGGCTCGATCGAAGGCCAGTTCCGTCTGGACCTGCCCAGCCTGGACATCGCCCCCGAGGTGCTCGAGATCCTGGGCCTGAGCGACTCGGCGATCAGCAGCCTGCGGGAGCGCGTGCCGGGCGAGATCAGCGCCGCTGCCGGCCTGCTGGGCTGAGTGCCTCGGGCAAACGAACCTTTATAGACCGATAACGCACGCTTGGGCCAGTTCTGGCTCAAATGTGCGTATTTATTTGTAGGTATCATCCCGATTTCTTGATGTTTTTTTCGTATTTCAACCACGATTGGCGCGAACGCGTCCGGTTTCCCGATTAGAGTGCGTCTCGATAGAAAGAACTCTCTCTTTCTCCCTCCGGGCGGTCGCACACGAACGCGTGCGGCCGCCTTTTTTTGCCCCTCAGTGGCCGCCTTTGGGTGCCCGGCGGCAGCCCACCCTCAACCCGGGCCCGCCGGCTCGGTACACTTGGGGGTCGAGGCCCTCCCCGTGTCGCGGCAACACCACAGGCTTGCGATACGAACAAGTACATGCCGGGCGATGCCCCCACGGGGGTGCCATCGCCCGCGCGGGGTGAAACCGGGGCCCGTGGTCGGGCCCTTCCAAGGGGGCTCGCTTTCCGGCGGGCCGGCGGATTGGGGAGGATTCGGGACATGAACATGCAAGACCAACGGCCAGTCTCACAGCCCGGCACACGTCGCGGCTTTTCGCTCATCGAGCTCCTGATCACCATGGCGGTCATCGCCATCGTGATCGCCATCATCGTGCCCACCCTGGGCGGGGCGCGGAACACGGCCAAGGCGGCCGCCACGCAGAGCCAACTCACCGAGATCGGCAACGCCGCCCAGCAGTATTACACCGACAAGCAGCGGCTGCCGGGCTACTTCTCAGCGCGTGAGATGGGCGACTCCGAGAATGAGATGCGCGGCTTTACCGCCATGCAAAACGTGATGCTCGACCTGGCCGGCGGCTTTCCCACCCCCACCGGGGGCGGCACCGGGCTGGGCACCGCGGACAACTTCCTGGAAGTCGGGCCCACCAGCAGCCAGACGGTTGAGATCGACCCCCAACTCATCGGCACCCGTGAGGCGGGCGGCGGGTATTACACGCCAGACGAGAACAAGTTCCGGCCTCAGGATGCCAGCGGTGCCGGAGAGATCGCGGCCAGCGTCGACGATCACGAGGCTCTTCCAGCGGTGGTCGACTCCTTCGGCACGCCCATTCTGGCCTGGCAGAAGGACCGCACGGCCATCCAGCCGATCATGGAGCCTGAGGACTTCGCCCAACCGACCAGCGGCGCTGCGGACATGCCCTCCGCCCGGTATTACCTGGCCTCGAACGCCGGCTTGCTGAACACCAGCAAGTTGGGCAAGCGCGGCAAGTCGGTTGCCCTCGTTTCGGGTCGCGAGCACAGCATCATCGGTGATGACGTGATGGACGACGACCGCATCAATCGTCTCATGGTCCTGCTCGGCTCGCCTACCGTCCCCAACAAGGACAATCCGCTGTTGCCCTCGGGCACCCGCGGCGATCTGGTCTTCCACTCGGGCGGCATCAACGCCCTGTACATGGGCTCCGAGGAACGCGGCGGCCGCACGGGCGTCGAGTTCCGGCAGAGCTTCTACTCTGGTGACAGTGGTACCACCCGCCTGACCGACAGCAACGACAAGGTCATTTCCCGCGACCTCCTCGAAGAGTTCGACGACATGATCGAGTCGGTCGGCAACTGATTTTCTCACATCTTTTGCTGATTCATCGCCATCTGCCCTTGACCTGAGCGTCGATCTCGGTCAGGCTATGGCCTCGTGGCACCGCTCCCTGACGCCCAGTTCGCCCCCCAGCCCACGCGCGCCCCCGCGCGCACGCGGGCCATTCTCGCGCTCGCGGCCGGGCTTGGCGGCATCCTGATCGCCCAATACGCCCGGCTCGACCACCCCACACTGCTGTACACGCTGGCGATCGTGTGCTCGGGGTTGTCGCTAGTCATCCCCGGGCACGCCGGGCGGGCGATGCTGGTGCTGGCCATCGCGTGCGTGGGGGCCGGACGGATGGCCGCCGAGATCGCGCCGCCGGATGACCACCTGGTGCATCGGCTGGCCTCGCTCCCCGTGGACGATGCCGGCCGCCAGCGCGGGCTGGTGCGCTTGAACGCCGTGGTGACCGACGCGCCCATTGACCCGGACATCGGGCTGCCGCCCTACGAGCGCGGCGTGTTCCGCGGCGCACGCACCGTGCTGCTGGGCGATGCCGTCTCGCTCGACATGGGCCAGGGCTTCAAGAAGCCCACGCGCGGCCGCGTGCGCCTCAGCGTGAGCGAGGGCATCGATGCCGCCCCCGAACTCACGCCGGGAACGGCCGTCACCATTACCGGCTGGATGCGCCCGCCGAGTGAGCCCATGAACCCCGGCCCGCCGCGCGTGCCGCGCGAGCCGATCTGCACGATCGACACCGACGGCTGGGCGCTGGTGTCCATCACCGAGGGCTTCGCGCCGCTGCGTCGCGCGCGGTACGCGCTGCAATCGGGTGCCCGCCGCGTGCTGGGGCTCGATCTTGCCGACGAGCCCGACGCCGCTCGCGCGCTGCTGGCCGCGCTGGTGCTGGGCCAGCACGACCCGGGATATGACGAGGCGTACGACCCGTTCCGCCGCGTGGGCCTGGCACATTTGCTGGCGATCTCGGGGTTGCACCTGGCGATCCTGGCGGCCGCAGCGGCGTGGGTGCTGCGCGCGGTCGGCCCGGGGTGGCGCGTCGAAGCCATGGGCGTGGCGATCGCCGTCGCGGTGCTGCTGGTCATCGTGCCCGGCCGCACGCCCATCGTGCGCGCGGGCGTGATGGTGCTGGCGCTGCTCTGCGCCCGGGCGCTCGGGCGGCGGCACGACCCGCTGGCCGTCCTGGCGTGGACGGCCCTGGGCATCGCGCTGTGGAACCCGTACCAGGTGTTCGACCTGGGCTATCAACTGAGTTTCGGCCTCGTCGCCGCGTTGCTCGCGCTCGCCCCGCGCGCCCACGCGGCCATGTTCGGCTCGCCATTCCGCATCAAGGGCGTGCTCGAAAAGCCCCCGCCCGTCTGGCGCTTGGGCGTGAACCACGCGGGCAACAGCGTGGGCCAGCTCTTCAGCGCCACGATGTTGTGCTGGATCGTGAGCCTGCCGTGGATTGCGTGGCGCACCGGGCTGGTCGCGCCGTTGACACTGCCTGCCACGATCATCGCCACGCCGTTGGTGGGCGTGCTGCTCGTCGCCGCGTACGCGTCGCTGCTCGTGGGCACCGTCGTTCCGCCGTTGGCCGAGCCGTTGTCGCTGGCGTTGCACGCGCTGGCCGAGTTATGCCTTGGCGTGGTACGCTGGTTCGACGCGCTGCCGTATTCCAGCATGGAGGTGCCGCCCATCAGCGCCGCGCTGGCCATCTGTGCCACCGTGACGCTCGTGGCCCTGGCGCGCGCGGGGCGTCGCGTGCGATGGAATCATGCGCTCGCATTACTGGTGGTCGTCGCGTGGACCGTCGTCGAGGTCGTGCGTCCCTGGGCCAACGCACCACTACCCCTGCAACTGGACACGCTGGCCATCGGCGACGGCACCGCCCATGTGCTGCGAAGCAAGGACCAAGCGATCCTGTGGGATTGCGGCTCGCTCGGCCCTGGCGCGGGCCGCATTGCCGCGCGAGCCGCCGCGTCGCTCCACGACGTACCCGTGCGCGTCGCCGTGCTGACACACGCCAATCTTGACCACGCCAACGGCCTGCCACGCGCGGCGAAGGAACTGGGCATTTCCACGCTGTATACCACACCCCAGGCCCTCGAAGCGGCCAATGGCGGGGGCGCGATGCGCGACATCTTTGACGCCCTCCGCGCGCAAGGCGTCACCATCCACACGCTGACGGCGGGCGACATCTTCCCGCTCGGCAGCGCCCGCGCCACCGTGCTGTGGCCGCCGCCACACGAACGCGCCGACGACGCCAACAGTTCCTCTCTTGTCGTGCGGTGGGAGAGCGAGATGGGCCACACGCTGCTGCTCACCGGCGACATCGGCGGGGCCGCCCTGGCCCGCCTCATCGATACCACCGACCCCGCGTTGCTGCGCGTGGACGTGCTCGAGCTGCCCCACCACGGGGCCGACGACGACCACGCCCGCCGTCTGGTGGCCCTCTCTCGGGCTTCGGTGGTGGTGCAATCCGCCGGTACCACGCGCGTCAGGCGTGATCCGTGGAAGGA
Source organism: uncultured Phycisphaera sp. (assembly GCA_964352795.1). GTDB lineage: Bacteria > Planctomycetota > Phycisphaerae > Phycisphaerales > UBA1924 > JAHCJI01. The sequence goes on along the minus strand of CAYGTM010000114.1, from coordinate 1,424 downwards.
CTACCGCACGCGCGGCTTGTGGCTGGTGACTGGGCGCGATGGGGCGATCCGGGTGCGCTTCGAGCACGATGGCGTCCACGCCAGTTCGATGCGGCGGGGGACGGTACTCGAGCCCTAATCCTCGATTCGGACGGACTTTCGCAGGTCGATGCGTTTGGACCAGGCGGCCCCAATCGGGATGCTTCCGCCCGCCGGCGGTTGGAGGGTGCCATGCGGCGCGACGTATAGCCAGCCCGTGCCGCGAAGTTCGAGTGTGCCTCCTGGCAGAGTTTGCACGTCAACGCTGCCGACCGGACCATCCGTCGCGGGATTCACGAGATCTCTCTTCACGCCGCGGAAGCTGCGATCAGCCGTGCCCAGATGGATGCCATAGATCGGCCCGGTGGGATCGTTGAGCATGGCAGAAGGTTGCCCATCGATGGTCAGCGAATCGGGCACAAACCAGATTTGCAACACCGAGCTGGCAGGCACGTGGATGTTGCCCCGGAAGTCACCACCGAACCCGAAGCGCAAGTTCGGCGTCTCGGAGCGTCGCACGACTTGGGGTGCCGCAATCCAGAGCCTGAGCATGCCCTCGAAGTACCGCTCGATCATGTCCGCGGGCACGCCGCCGCTCAGCGCCGCCTGGTCCATCCATCCCTCGGCCTCGCGCGAGGTGAAGCCCTTGCGCTCGCGTAGTTGCAGCATGCCGTCGAAGAGCCGCTCGGCTTGATCTGGGGTGAGCTGGCGGGTGAGTAGCTCGGACCATTCGTCCATCGTGAACCCGCGCGGGGCGACGGTGACTTCCTTGATGAGCGAGCCGGTGGGCAGGTAGGGCATGGACGCCGACGATCCGCGCATCAGCACGCCCATGCTCATGAACGTCGCCAGCACCATCAGCACGCCTGCCACGATCATGGGCACGATGACCCGCCGCGTGCCCTTGATGATCGCGGTCGAGAAGCGCAGGCTCGAGCCGCATTCGGGGCACACGTCATAGCCGCTCTCGGGCGCGCCCTCCAGGTCGTACTGGCACTTGCGACACCGCGGCTCATCGCCCCGACGAACGAACGACAGGCCGATCAGCGAGAAGCCGGTGAACATGAGGCCCATGAACGAGTTGGAGATCACCGCGACAAGCAGGCTGCCGGCGTTTCCCGTGATGAGGGCGTGGAAGCCCACCATCCAGCCGACCATCACCGGAAAGGCCAGCAGCGCGAGCCCGATTCGCACTGGCGTCATGGCGGCCAGGTCGAGCACGCGGCGTCGGATGGGTGTGTTGGTACCTCGCGTGAACCAAATCTTCACACGAGAGCAAGCCAACAACCAGAGCCCGAGGACGGCCACCATGACCACCCACACACCCCGCTGACCAACGCCCGCCGGCCACCCCAACGGGAGCATGAGCACCACACCCGTGCCCAGCAGCATCAGGGGAATAGCCC
>CAYGTM010000113.1:0-7329 GCA_964352795.1 uncultured Phycisphaera sp. | reverse complement strand
TAGTACACGTCGCCGCCGGGCGACACCCGCCGCTCGTACTGGTCCCCCAGGGCGTGCGTGTTCATCGGGCACACCACGATGGGCAGCCGCTCGTCCGGGTCTGCGGGGTGGATCGTGTCCTGGCCCTGCCGCGTGACGCGGGTGTCGCTCTGGTCGAAGTTGGTGGGCAGCCCGGCACTGGTGCGTTGCTGGTTGGCTTCGGCCCGGGCCTCGGGCGTGTCGTCGATGGTGTCCTCGCAGCGGGGGACGTTCACGTTCAGAACCTCGTGCGGCCTGGGCAACCCGCCGGCAAGCAGCGTCTCGATGGCCCGCCGCGCGTGGATGGCACCGATGTCGAACCGGGTCGACGCCTTGCCCAGATGCAGGCTGACCGCGATCGAAGGAATGCCCAGGAATGCCGCCTCGATCGCCGCCGCCACCGTGCCCGAATAGATAATGTTGATGCCGCAGTTGGCCCCCGCGTTCATCCCGCTGATCACCAGGTCCGGTCGCGAGCCCTTGCCGAACTCGCCGGGCCAGATCTCGCTGAGGGCCAACTTCACGCAGTCGGCCGGCCGACCATCCACGGCCGTGCCGTTCATCCGCCCGCGGATGCGTGCCGGCTCGACCATGAGCGGTTCATGGAACGTCACGCCGTGGCTGGTCGCGCTCTGCACTGTGGCCGGTGCGACCGTGTAGACCATCTCGATGGGCGTACCGGCGACCGAAATCGGCCCGCCCAGCGTGCCCTCGTGCCCGGGTATGGTGTCCATCAGGGCGTCGTACAAGGCCACGATGCCCGGGGCCCGGATGCCGTCGTCGTTGGTGAGCAGGATTCGCATGGGGCGAGCGTAGGGCCGCGGTGGTTGATGATGGCTACGCTTCTGGCTGATGACCGCCCTTTCCTGAACAGGTTGCGTCGCCCATCCCTAGGGCCCTGCCGCTCGCACACGACGAGCCGGCATGGCTGTCAGTGCGCAAGGCCCGCGCATGGGGATGAGGCCGGCCTAGGGCACCGTTCAATCCGCGAACTCTCCACTTCCGCGTCGGCACGGTCCCGCCCGACGCGATGGGTCATCGTCCACATGCCACGAAAGAACCGCAGCCGTCCACGGCGCGACCACCGCGCCGACATCGAACCATCCGACCACCAAACCCGCCCACGTCACGGCCGGCGGGACGAATCCGAAGCCTTCACCTGCATCAACTGCCGTGCCTACGTCAGCGGCAGCGCATGGGGTACGAAGCAACGGAACCACTGCCCGGCGTGCCTGTTCAGCAAGCACGTCGACGACACACCCGGAGATCGGGCCAGCCCCTGCGGCGGCCCGATGGAGCCGATCGCCGTCGCCGTGCGATCGGCCGACGAGCACGCTGGCGAATGGGTGCTCGTCCACCGATGCACCCACTGCGCAACCTTGAAGGTCAACCGCATCGCCGGCGACGACAGCGAGCGGACGCTGCTCGCCCTGGCCTTACGCCCGCTCGCCCGGCCCGCGTTCCCAATTGATGACCCTCGCGGGGCCTAGGGGCAGCCCGCGTCAAAGGCGTTGCTGAACGCCAGGAAGTCGAAGATGGTGAACTGGCCGTCGCCGTCGAAGTCGGCGGCAGGGTCCATCGCGTCGAAGGCGTTCTGGAACGTGATGAAGTCGAAGATGGTCAGGGAGCCATCGCCGTCCAGATCGACTCGGCAGGGCGGATCGGGGTCGAGCACTGCCAGGAACGCTTCGGTCTGGCCCGAAGGATTGACGCCGGCACCGACGATCGCCGTGCGGCCGCTGTCGCCATGTACGGTTACGTCCAAGGCCAGCGTGAGCGTCCATCCCGTGAGATCAAGACCGAAGTCGTCGGTGAATACCTCGGCCAGTCGACGCATGCCGCCGTCTTGCGTCCAGTAGAACGGGCGCAGCATCGAACCATCCTGGCCGTAGCCAACGATGACCGAGCCGTCCTCGCTCGCCGCCTGTGCGAAGAGGTTGCTGTTCTCGAATGGTGGGGGCGCGCCCAGGCTCTCCAGGCCCGAGTCGGTCCACCGTGCGGCCAGTTGGTCTTCGCCCGAGATGGCCCAGCCGACGATCGTCGAGCCATCGGCACTGATGCCCAGCGCGCTGCTGCCCAGGAACTCGCCGGGGAACTGGGCGAGGGCTTCCATGCCGCCCGTGGGCGTCCATCGGAAGGCCGTGCCCAACTGCGAATCCTGGCCCGACGTGCCCACGATGATCGAGCCATCGGCGTTCACGTCCGAGGCATCCGAGGCCCCATCGGCGAACAGGCGGCCCAGCCCCACCATGCCCAGCGTGGGTGTCCATAGGAAGGCCTCGTCGCCCAAGGGCCCACCTGCCGAACGGCTTGAACCGACCACCACCTGTCCATCGGCCGAGATCGCCGCTGCCTCGCTGCGCGTGGGTCCGCCTGGGAGGTCTCCGAGCGACTCCATGCCCGTTCCTGCCCGCCAGCGGTAGGCGAGCACTCCCGAGTCGCTCGATGCGGACCCGACGACGAAGCCCCCGTCCGCATTGACGGCCGCCCCGTTGCTGAAGAAGAACGATCCGCCCAGGTCGCCCAGCCCGACCATGCCGCCGGTCATGGTCCAGCGGAAAGCCTCCCTGCCCAGCGGTCCTTGGGAGTTGCCCACCACCACGAGGTTGGCGGTTTGGCCGCCCGCGGCGTCGAAGGAACTCACGCCGGTGGCCGACGAGAACCGGGATTCACCAGCGAGTTCGCCCAGTGGCAGAAAAGCGCTCTGCGCCAATGCCGCCGCCGGCATAAGTCCGACCAGCAAGAGCAATCGACCGGGCGTGTGGGTCGTGGCGGCTGTTTCATCCATGGTGCAATCTCCCAGCGGCATCGCGCGTTGTGCGACCCCGAGTTCGTACCAAGGTACAGAACACTCGTGACATTGCAACCGCAATGCAGCCGCAGCGCGGGCTAATCCTGATCTTGCATCGGCAGATTGCGAGGAACTGTCGACAAAACGACAGATCAATCCACGGCTATGTGTACGAACATGTTGCGAAATCGCGGCGTGGCTATTCCGAGACGGCGGCCAGCGCGGTCCGGATGAAGCGTTTATGCCGGGAAAGCCGAAGATCCGCCGTGATTGCCTGGCCGATGGTGCCATCGGGTAGCAACAGATACGTTACGCGTCGCGGCATGTTGAGCAGGCCCAGGGCACCCATCGCGCGCAAGATGAGTTTCTTTTCATCGGCGATGATCGGGAAGGGCAACTTGTGCCGCGCGGCAAAACGATCGTGGCTCTCGCGCCCCTGCGGGCTCACGCCCACCACGCGCAACCCGGCGCGTTGCAACTCGTCGGCTTGGTCTCCCATCGCGTCGCGCATCACGCAGGCGTGCCGGGTACACATGGGCGTGCCGTCGGCCGGGTAGGTGTAGAGCACGATGGGCCCATCTTTCACGAGCTCGCGCAGCGGCGTTGGCGCGTCGCACAGGCCCGGGGTAATGGGGATCGTGACATCGGGGATGGGCGAGCCCTCTTTCAGCATGGGCGAGCCTAGGGACGTATCCTGCTGCCCATGATCGCCCCGAACCCTGTTGCCGATCGTTTGCGCCCGTTCGGGTCGACCATCTTCGCGGAGATGACCGCTCTGGCCGTGCGTCACGATGCGGTGAATCTCTCACAGGGGTTCCCCGATTTCGACGGGCCCGCAGCCATGCTCGAAGCGTTGGGCCGGGCCGCCGCCGAAGGGGTCAACCAGTACGCCCCGCCATCAGGTCTTCCCGAACTCCGTCGCGGCGTAGCCCACTGGTTTGCCCAACTGGGCGGGTTCGTGGTCGATCCCGACTCGTGGGTCACGGCCACTTGCGGCTGCACCGAGGCCATCGCCGCGACCATGCTCGGGCTTATCAATCCCGGCGACGGCCTGATCCTCTTCGAGCCCTGCTATGACAGCTATCAGGCCACCGCGTCGATGGCCGGTGCCGAGATCATCCCCGTCACGCTCGCGCCCGATGACCAAGGCCGGTTCGTGTTCGACGAGGCCAAACTCCGCGAGGCCTTTGCGCGCGGGCCCAAGGCTGTCCTGCTCAACACTCCGCACAACCCCACCGGCAAGGTGTTCTCGCACGAGGAACTGTCGCTGATCGCCGGGTTGTGCGTGGCCCACGACGTGATCGCCATTACCGACGAGGTCTACGACCATCTCGTCTACGAGGGTGAGCACCGACGGCTTGCCGGCTTCCCGGGCATGGCCGAACGGACCATCACGATGGGTAGTATCGGTAAGTTGTTCAGCGCTACGGGCTGGAAGGTCGGTTGGGCCGTGGCCGCGCCGCCGCTCAGCCAGGCCGTGCGGAGCGCCCACCAGTTCTTGACCTTCTGCGCGAATGCTCCGGCCCAGGCCGCCGCGGCCAAAGCCCTGCTCGAACATCTCGACACCACCGAATCACTTCGTGAGAACATGCGGGCTAACCGCGACTTACTCTGCGAGGCTCTCGAGCACGCCGGCCTGTGCGTGTTCCGACCCGCTTCGGGATACTTCGTGATGGCCGACCACACCGGCGTCTCGAAACGCCTGGGGCTCGAAGGTGACATTGCTTTCTGCACGCACCTGGTCGAGAACGTTGGCATCGCCGCCATCCCGCCCGGTTCGTTCTACCTCGACCGCTCGCTGGGGTCGCGCTTCGTCCGCTTCGCGTTCTGCAAGAAGCGACCCACGATCGAGGCCGCCGTCGAGCGACTGGCCCGGCTCTAACCCAGGAGCGTCGCGGCCTCGTCAAGCAGCGCGTTGGCGATCGCCTCATCGGGTGCTTCGGCGATGAGCCTCACGATGGGCTCGGTATTGCTCGCGCGGACGCTCAGCCATGCCTTCTTGTCGTCGAAGTCGATCCGCACGCCGTCCTGCAAGTCCACGCGGCCCCGATCCTTGAACGCCTTGGCCACCGCGTCGATCGCCGGCTTGGCGGCGTCCTTGCTTGGGATGTCCTGCTTGCGTTTGACGATGGCGTACTTGGGCAGGCCATCGACGATCATGCTGAGCGGCTTGCCGTGCCGCGACATGAGCGCGAGCGTCAGGCCCATGGCCACGATCGAGTCTCGCACGAACGAAATCTCGGGCCAGATCACGCCCCCGTTGCCCTCGCCGCCCAGCACGACGCGCTCCCCGTGGGCGAGCAACCCGATCATGCGCGACGCCACATGCGCCTCGCCAACAGGCGTGCGTTCAACGCGCGCGCCGAACCGCTCGGCCACGTCATCGATCATGCGACTGGTCGAAAGGTTCGCCACCAGCACGGCCTTCTCGGGCTCGTCTTCGAGTTCCAGCAACGCCTGCGCGGCGAGCACGAGGGTGTACTCCTCGCCGATGTAGCGTCCATTTTCGTCCACGATGGCCAGCCGATCGGCGTCTGGGTCCTGCGCAAACCCGACAGCGGCACCGACGCCCGGCACGACCGTGCAGAGCCCGCCCGCGCCTGAGAGGTTCTCCCTCGTGGGCTCGGGAATATGTGGGAACACGCCGCTGGGCGAGCAGTTGAGCGGCACCACGTCCGCCAGATAGTCGAGGAAGGGCACTCCCACGATCGCGCCCGAACAGTTCACCGCGTCGAGCACGCACCGGACGCCGATGGTTCCGTTCTCGTCCCACCGAGCCACAGCATCGTCGCCCAACAGCGTGATGACACGCCCGGCGACCTGCACCCAGTGGTGGTACGCCGCCTCGTCATCATCCATGAGCGGCCGATCCCCCACCGGTTCGATCCACCGCGGCCCGGCCTGGTACTGCTCGATGATCTCCTGGGCGAGTTCGGCCGGCGGGGCACAGGCAAAGTCGAAGCCCGAGTCGCTCATCTCGTTGCCCGCCGTGCCCGCGATCAGGAACTTCAGCCCGTTCCATTCCTGCGGGTTGTGGCTAGCCGTCACGATGACCGCCCCATCGACCTCGCCCATGGCCGCATAGCCGATGGTGGGAGTGCTGGCCACGCCCAGCCGGGTCACCGCACACCCCGAGCCCAGCAGCCCCGCCACGGCCGCCTCGTAGATGGCTTCCCCTCCCCGGCGGCCGTCGCGGCCGATGAGCACATGCGGCGCCGGGTGCTGGCTCCGCAGGAACGTCCCAAACGAGGCGGCATACCGGAGCGCCACCTCGGGTGTCAGGCTCTTGCCGGTTATGCCGCGCATCCCGCTGACGCCGAGCATCAGGGGGGCTTCGATCGTTTTCGGTGTGGACGGAGTTTTGGCGGTTTGCTTCTTGGCCATGGATGCGAGGCTAGCCCTCTGGCAATGAGGCATGGAGATCGACCACGCCCGAGGCCGATAGTACTAGGGATGCTTTATCGTGGTTCGCAATGGCTGAAGTTGGCCCTGGCAGCCTATCTGCTGAGCGTGTTGGCATCGCCCGCGCTGGCCCAGATCCCCGAAGAACAAGCCGAGGAAACCACCGAGGTCAACCGCCCGGCCTCCATCGGCCGCGTCGTGAGGCACTTTGACTTCGAGGAGCGCGGCTTCAACTCTCTGGACATCCCCCTCTACTGGATCCGGGCCCAGCACGACCCCGAGGTCCGGGACCGCCCGGGCTTCCCCATCGCCAACCTGGGCCGGCTCGACTACGCCGCCCCGGCCTTCAGCGGCTTCGGTAGTGTCCGGCTCGACACCCACGGCGGGAGCACTAGCCTGCGGCTCGACCCGGGCGTCATTCCCGTGTTCCCCTCGGTGCGATATGCCGTGGGGGCGATGGTCCGGGCCCAGGGCCTCGAGCACGCCAGCCCACGTCTTGTGGCCCGGCTGCTGGACGAGGCGGGCAACCCGCTGCCGGGCATGGAAGTCTCCCAGAGCATCGGGCGGGGTGTCGATGGATGGAGCGAGGGCTACGTACCGGTGCTGCTGAGGCTCCCGCCTGCGCCTGAGGCGGCCGTCTCGGTACAGGTCGATCTCGAACTCGCCCAGCCGCGGCAACTCGTCGGTGGCGAGGGCGGGGGCGATGACCTGGCGATCTGGCGAGAAGACTACTCGGGTTCGGTGTGGTTCGATGACGCCGTCATCGTCCAGTTGCCCACGGCCACGCTGACCACATCCCGAGAAAGTAACACGTTTCTGGCCAACGAACCGCCCGAGCTTCTGGCCACCATCCGCGATCTCTCGGGAGATCCCGTCGAGATCGAGATGCTGGTCCGGGATATCGACGGTGCCATCGTGGCCCATCGCGTTGAGCACTTCGGCATGGGCTCGCGGGAATATCGCTGGCAACCCGAACTGCCGGCCCTGGGCTGGTACCAGGCCGAACTTGTGGTGCGCGTGGGCGAAACCCCCATGCTTCATTTGCGCGAGAACTTGGCATGGCTGCCGCCGATGGCCGACTCGATGTCGGCCGCCGGCGGTGTGCCCGACCGCGTCGC
>CAYGTM010000112.1:0-7362 GCA_964352795.1 uncultured Phycisphaera sp. | reverse complement strand
GGCCCGGTGGCGGCCTCGTGGGCGCTGCCCTCCACGGCGCGGCGGGTGGCCGTGCGGGTCCGGCTGCGCGAGGACTGCCGCGTGTGGGGAGACTGCGAAGTCACCGTCCGCCTGGGTGATGGGGTGGCGCTGACCGAACGGCTGCGCGGCGAGCGGCCCGAGGCCACCTTCACCATCAACCTGCCGGCCGACGCCACGGCCAGCGGGCTGGAAGTCCTCGTCGAGGAAGGCCAGGGCGGGGCGATCCAGGACCGGGTGATGCTGGACGGGTTTGTCCTGGTGTCAAGCGAGGCTGGCTGAGAAACCCAAGATGGTCCGGTTTGGACCATTTGGCGCGGTTTTTGCGCCCATTACTGGCCATTCCTGGTTCCTGTTGTACCTTGCACATGGAGAGTTCGGCGGGTGTGTTTGCCCCGCTGGCGTGGTTGCGTTCGCGTGAGCGTTCGCTGTTGCGCGATGGCTTTGAGTTCGAGCGCGCAATGGGAGGTGGAGATGGCACGCCTATGGGCTGGAATCGTGACCGGGGTGGCCCTCGTGGCCGCCTCGTCGGCGTATGGGCAGATTTCTCCCGGGGACGCCGGCATCCGCACCATCTCGCCCGACGAGACCGCGAGCGTGGCGCTCAAGGCTTTCTCACGCCGTGGCGAGGAAGTGATCCACGGCCGCGAGCGGTCGGTGCAGATCGACCAGGCCTTTGCGAGCATCGGGCCGCTGTTGGGTGGGCCCGACGTGGTCGAGGCGCGATGGAGGGAGATCCGCGGCGACGGCGTCAACAACCTCCAGTTCGAGTTCCGCTCTCGTGACGGCAGCGCCTTGGTCCCCAGCGACCACCTGATCGGCGGAGAAGAGGCCGAGTTCATCGGCTGGGAGATCGGGCGGAGCGATCCGATCGAGTTCCTCGACTTCGCCGGCGACATCAACGTGATCGAATACAAGGTGTTTGTCAGTGAGAACGGCGGCATCGACTTCACCGTGTTCGACCTGACGAGCTCGTTCGTCAACCCCTGGGACGGCGTGGATTTCGGCCGCACACTGCCGTTACGGACGCCCGGCGGGCCTGTCGAGTACAACCTGCTGATCGTGGAATACGAGTACGAGTACACCGTGCCGGCTCCCGCGACGCTGACGCTGCTGGGCGGGCTTGGGCTCGCGGGCATTGGCCGCCGTCGCCGGTAATCGCACTCTCGATCCCCGTGCGGACACCCTGATCTATACTGGGCCATGTGCTTCCTGAGGCATGTGGCCCTGTTCTTTGTTGGCGTGCTGGTGCTGGCCGGCCCGGTGGTGGCCCAGCGCGCCCAACTCGAACTCTCGCAGGAGGGCTGGGAGGCCACCCAGGCCAGCGAGCCCATCGACGAAGACGAGGCCTACATCCGCGAGGCCTGGGCCATCCTCTTGGGCGGGCAGCCCGCCAAGGCCAAGCGGATGCTCAGCACCTGGCTGCGCGAGAACCGCTCGCGCGCCAACCAGTGGACGCCGCTGGCGCTGCTCGTGCGCGGCGACGCCAAGGTGGCGCTCGACGATGAATACGAGGCGCTGTACGACTACGAAGAGATCGCCCTCAACTACGCGGGCAGCCCCGAATATGTGAAGGCCGCCGAACGCACGATGGCCATCGCCATCGACTACATCGAGGGCAAGCGGCGCAAGTTCCTGGGCCTGCGCATCAGCAGCGCGCGGGGTGATGGCGAAGAGTTCCTCGTGCGCATCGCCGAGCGACTGCCCGGCAGCCAACTCGCCGAGCGGGCCACGCTCGAACTGGGGGCCCACTATCGCCGGACGGGTGATTATGCCCAGGCCCGCGACGTGTACGGCATCTTCCTCGAGGCGTACCCGACCTCGACGTTCTATCGCGTGGTGCTGCTGGCCCGCATCGAGGCCACCTTCGCCCAGTACAACGGCCCGCAGTACGACGGCTCGGGCCTCATCGAGACCGCCGAGTTGCTCGATGTGTACGAAAGTAAGTATCCCGGTGACCTCGAAGTTCGGGCCGAACTGGACGCCCTGCGCGTGCGCATCGACGAGAGCCAGGGCCAGCAGTTGCTGGGCATGGGGCGGGTGTACCTGCTGCGCGGCGAGAAGGCCTCGGCCCGCTATGTGCTGCGGCGATTGTTGAACGACTACCCGCGCACCACGGCCGCCCTGGAAGGGTTGGAGATCTTGCAAGAGCGTGGCTGGGCGGAAGCCGGGAGCGGCTCGTGAGAGCGCTCGCAAGCACCTGTGGCATCGTGATCGCCGCGGCCGTTACCGGTTGCTCGAGCGACCCCACCCAGGGGTACAGCTTCGCGTCGTCCTATGACGAGCGAGTCGAGAGCGTGGCGGTCAACGTCTTCCAGAACGAGACCTTCCACCCCGGGCTCGAGGCCGACCTGGCCGGGGCCCTCGTCCGCCGCGTGCAGCGCGACACGCCCTGGATCGTCACCGGCGCGGACTCGGCCCAGACGACCCTGACCGGCACCATCCGCGACGTGCAGATCCGCCGATTGACCCAGGACACCCAGGGCGGCCTCACCCAGCAGGCGGCCGTGCGGGTGGTGGCCGACTTCGAGTGGCGCAGCAACGCCACCGGCCGGGTGCTGGCGCGGCAGTTCAATGTGGCCGTCACCGAATCGTTCATCCCCGCGGCCGGCGAGCCGCTGGAGGTCGGGCTGTCGGCGGCGGCCGAGGAAATGGCCGGGGCGATCCTGGAAGCCATGCGTTCGGTATGGTAACGATCCTTTCGAGGCCGGCGAGCGTATACAGGAAGCATCATGGAGCCCGGAATGGACCCAGTGCCGATCGGGTTGATCTGGATGGATCGACCAACCTGGTCGGCAGGGGTCGGACGGCCTCTAGGATCACCTTCGCTCGGGCCGATGCTCTGGGCGTGGAAAAGAACGATGGCGGCCGGCCCGGCCTTGAAGTGAATCGCGTGGCCGGCCCCCCGGAGTAGGCATGCGTCGAATCTCGATGAGCCAGCAAGAGCCGAACCCGAAGAAGCCTGCCAATGGACCCGATGGGGGCAACGGCAAGCGCCCGGGCCCACAGCCCGCCGGCCCGGTCATGCCACAGGGACGGATGATGATCCTCGTGGTGGCCCTCGTGCTGCTGGCAGTGATGGTCATGCTCATGTTCCAGAGCGGGCGCGGAGAGGCCATCACCCTCGAACAGTTCTACAGCCTGTACGACTCGGGGCAGATCGAGGCCGACAGCGTGGTGATCTCCGATTCGGCCGTCCGGGCCGTGCGCGTGGGCGGGCCCGATAGCGGCGATCGGACGGCCGTCCGCATCGACATCAACGCGACCACGCGCGAGACCATTGGCCGGCAGATCCTCAACAAGACCGGGCTCAAGGCGCGCAGCCAGCCCAGCAGCAACTGGCCCATCTACTTGATGCTGGGCCTGCCGATCGTGCTGTTCGTGTTCCTGATCTTCATGTTCCTGCGCAGCCTGCGCGGGGCCGCGGGCGGGGCGGGCATGTTGGGCAGCTTCGGCAAGAGCCGACACCGCGTGTTCAACAAGGAAATGACCGGCGTCACCTTCAAGGACGTCGCCGGCATCGACGAGGCCAAGCACGAGGTCTCCGAGATCATCGAGTTTCTCAAGACGCCCAAGAAGTTCACCAAACTCGGCGGACGCATCCCCCGAGGCGTGCTGCTCAACGGGCCCCCGGGCTGTGGCAAGACGCTGCTGGCCAAGGCCATCGCGGGCGAGGCCGACGTGCCGTTCTTCAGCATCTCGGGCTCGGACTTCGTGGAGATGTTCGTGGGCGTTGGCGCGAGCCGCGTGCGCGACCTGTTCAAGCAGGCCAAGGACAACTCGCCGTGCCTGATCTTCCTGGCCGAGATCGACGCGGTCGGCCGTCGGCGCGGTGGCGGGTATAGCACCGGCGGGCACGACGAGCGCGAGCAGACGCTCAACGCCATCCTGGTCGAGATGGACGGTTTCAACGCCACCGACGGCGTGATCGTCATCGCCGCCACCAACCGGGCCGACGTGCTCGACCCGGCCTTGGTGCGCCCGGGGCGTTTCGACCGCCAGATCACCGTGAGCCTGCCCGACCTGAAGGGCCGCCTCGAAATCCTGAGCGTGCACGCCAAGAAGGTGAAACTCGGGCCCGATGTCGACCTCGAGAAGATCGCGCGGGGCACGCCCATGTTCAGCGGTGCCGACCTGGCGGCCATCACCAACGAGGCGGCCATCATGGCCACCATGGAAGACAAGGACTTCGTCGAGCACGAAGACCTCGAAGAAGCCCGCGACAAGGTGAAGTTCGGCCGGGCCCGCAAGAGCCGCGTGCGCGAGAAGGACGAGAACAAACTCGTCGCCTACCACGAGGCCGGGCACGCCGTGCTCCAGGCCCTGCTGCCCGACGGCGACCCGCTGCACAAGGTCACCATCATCCCCCGAGGCAGCGCGGGCGGGGCCACCTTCAGCCTGCCCGAGAAGGACCGCATGGGCTACGGGCTCAAGTGGATCAGTTCCACGCTCAAGGTGCTGTGCGGCGGGCGCATCGCCGAAGCTCGCGCGATGGGCGATATGTCCAGCGGCGCGAGCCAGGACATCTCGCAGGCCACCGAGCTGGCCCGCACCATGGTCACCGAGTGGGGCATGAGCGACAAACTGGGATTCCTGCGGTATTCCGGCAGCGACACCCGCGACAGCTATGTGCCCGACAAGGACTACAGCGATCGCACGGCCGACCTGATCGACCAGGAAGTCCGCCGCATCGTCGACGATGCCTACGCCCAGGCCAAGGCCATGCTCGACCAGAACTGGACCAGGGTCGAGACCGTGGCCGAGGCCCTGCTCAAGCACGAGACGCTGACGGCCGAGGAAGTCCACCTGCTCATCAGCGGCGGCTCGCTGAACAAGCCCACGGTATCGGACCTGTTGCTGGCCGACCGAGGCCGGACCAAAGCCCCGACCAAGGCACCCCAGCGCGACGACGATGAAGGCCCCGAGTTGGCTGGCGGAATGTCTCCCAGCCCGGCGTAGCGTCGTTCGAGCCGATCCCAAGAACGAGCCCACGTCGTGAGACGTGGATTTCTCATTGCTTCGGACGCCCAAGTGACCCACGTCTCACAACGTGGGCTCGTTCGATGCCATCGAAGCCTGCCAAGATGACACCTTGTTCATCCTGAACATGAGGGCTGGCACCGCCCGATCCCCGGTTGCCGGGCTTCCGCAGGGGTATTCACAAGCCCCACAACGGGCACGCCGCTTGTAAGCAGCAGGACGTGATCCCCTCTGTTCCCAATCCAACCCCGAGCAGCCAGCCCCGGCTGAACCTGCTGCTGAGCGACGCCAGCCGGCCCGATCAGTCGTGGGCCGATCGGCTGCCGCCGCTGCTCGAACCCATGGGCGTACGGATGGTGCGGGCCAGGAGCGGGCGGGAGGCCTCGGAAGTAATCCGGGCCACGCCCATCCACATGGCCGTGGTCGATCTGGCGCTGCCCCTGGACATCGGCTCTGCCGAGGACGGCGGTCTGCGGCTGCTCGAACTGCTCCGCCACAGCGAGAACCGACCCCCCACCATCATCATCCGCCGGGCCCGGACCACCCGGGAGGCCAGCCGCGAGTCGATGCGGGCCCTGCTCGCCGACGCGTTCGCGGTGGTCGATCGCCCGAACCACCACCGGGACGTCGAACTGTTACTGGAGGTGCTGCGCCGCGTTCTGGCGCGGCACTATCGAGGCCAGTGGCCCGGAGCAACATGAACCAACCGGCACGCGCCGGTGGCCGAACGCCGTGGAGGGCGGGGCGGCCACCGGAGCGAATGCCTTGACGAGACCCCAGACGAGTAAACCCAGTGCCCGACACCAAAGGGCCCTTTGCACAGGAGCGATGCACGATGGCCGCCACCAAAGCCCCCACGAAGACCCGCAAGAAACTGAACATCCGCCCGCTGCACGACAAGATCATCGTGCGGCGTGACGAGGCCGAGAGCGTGACTGCCTCGGGCATCTTTTTGCCCGAGACCAGCAAGGACCGCCCCAAGACCGGCGTGATCGAGGCCGTCGGCGATGGCGCGCTCAACACCGACACCGGCGAGCGCATCCCGCTGGAACTCAAGAAGGGCGACCGCATCATCTTCAGCAGCTACTCGGGCACCGAGGTCAAGCTCGACGGCGACGAGCTGCTCATCATGACCGAGAGCGACGTGCTGGCGGTTCTCGAGGGCTGAGTTGGCTCACATCGGGAGAGCGCATGACTGCTTACGAGATGGCCTCATATCTGGATAGCCTGCCCAACAGCGGGATCATTGAGTTCGATCTCGATGCGGACACATATTACGTTGCCGCATCGGACGCGAGCTATGAAGCCGTCAGTGACAGCACGCTTCGCATCAACGGCCGCACGGGATACGGCACGCTCGCTCTCTCACGATCGAGCATGCTGATCGATGCCGACGAGGTTCGGTACGTCCGGCACATCGAAGAGATCCCAACATGACCACCGACGAGCTGCGCGGAGCACTCAAGGAACTCACCGGCGGGCGTGACGCCACGTTCGCCTTTACCCATGCCGGCGAGCAGGGCAGCCTGCTGCTGGTACCCAACGCGATGCTCGTGCCCGAGGAGAGCGACCACATGGTCAAGGTCACCGACGGCCAGAGCATCGCCATCATCGACGCCGCGAGCGTGGCCTGGGTGCGGATCGGCCCGCCCAAGCTCAATAAGTAAGAACAAAGAACTCGGATAACCACAGAGGCACTGAGACACAGAGAAGAAGAATCTGGTGAGAAGAGAGAGAAAAGAAAGAATCTGATTCATCTCATTCCTGTCTCTGTGCCTCTGTGCCTCTGTGGTTATCTTGATTGAAGGGAATACGAACCATGGCAGCAAAAGACATCGCCTACGAAAACGACGCCCGCGAGCGGATCCTGCGGGGCGTGCAGAAACTCGCCCGGGCCGTCAAGGTCACCCTGGGCCCCTCGGGCCGCGTGGTGGTCATCCAGAAGTCCTTCGGCGCCCCCACCGTTACCAAGGACGGCGTGACGGTGGCCAAGGAGATCGAGCTGGAAGACCCCTACGAGAACATGGGCGCCCAGATGGTCAAGGCCGTCGCGTCCAAGTCCTCCAAGGACGCCGGCGACGGCACCACCACCGCCACCATCTACGCCGAGGCCATCTATAGCGAGGGCCTCAAGAACATCACCGCCGGCGCCAACGCCAACGAGGTCAAGCGCGGCATCGACAAGGCCGTGGCCGCCCTGGTCACCGAGCTCAAGGCCATGAGCAAGAAGGTCTCCAGCAGCAAGGAGATCGCCCAGGTGGGTACTTGCTCTGCCAACCAGGACGAAGAGATCGGCGGCATCATCGCCAAGGCGATGGACAAGGTCGGCAAGGACGGCGTCATCACCGTCGAAGAGGGCAAGAG
>CAYGTM010000111.1:0-7370 GCA_964352795.1 uncultured Phycisphaera sp. | reverse complement strand
GTGGGGGTGGTCCGGGGGCGCCCTTGCGCACGGGCACGCCGCGGACGGCGTAGAGCACGGCGGTCTTGAGGCCGCTGAATGAGAAGTCGAGCGCGCCGTCCTCGAGGCGGCTGACGGGGAACTCGACGGCGTAGGCATTGGCATCGGGATCCTGCGCGAGCGCGTCGAGGCGCGGGCCGCCGGGGTAGGGCAGGCCCAGGATGGTGGCGGCCTTGTCGTACGCCTCGCCCACGGCGTCGTCGCGCGTCGAGCCCAGGCGCTGGGCTTCGATCAGGCTGGGCATGTGGTACAGCGCGGTGTGGCCGCCGCTGACGACCAGGCCGAGCGCGGGCATGGGCGGGTCGGCTTCGGTTTCCAATGTTCCCGCGACGAGATGGGCTTGGACGTGGTCGACGCCGATGAGCGGCACGCCCAGCGCGAGGGCGGCGGCCTTGGCGGCGGTGACGCCAACCAACAAGCTGCCGATCAGGCCGGGGCGGTGGCCCACGGCGACGGCGTCGATGTCCTTCAGAGCAACGCCCGCGTCGGCGACGGCGCGGCGGAGCACGGGGATGACACGCTCGACGTGGGCCCGGCCGGCGATCTCGGGCACGACGCCGCCGTAGCCGGCGTGCAGTTCGTGCTGGGTGGCGATGGCGTTGCTCAGGACATTGCGGCCGTCGCGCACAATGGCGCAGGCGGTCTCGTCGCAGGAGGTCTCGAAGCCGAGCGTCAGCATGGGGCCCACCAACTCATGAGGGATCGGCGGGTTGGGTTTGCAGCTCGCGGATCTCTTCGAGCACGCGCTCGCGCTCGAAGTCCATGCGTTGGACAGCGCGCTCGAGTTGTTCGAGGCGCAGGGCCCGCTCGCCGGTGATGGGGTCGCCGCCCACGCGGGGCCAGTCGCCCGTGGCCAGCACGCCGGCGAGCGCCTCGTGGGCGGCGGCCAGTTGGGGGTCATCGATGGCTTCGAGCAGGGAAGTCGCCGAATCCCAGGCATTTTCGGGGATGCGGCTGCCACCCACCGCGCCGCCCATGCCCCCTACGCCCCCAACAGCGTCGAGTCGGGCCAAGAGTTCGGCCAGGCGCAGGTCGTCGCCGTCGCCGAGCGGCACGTGCATGCCCGGGCTCGGGTCGACGCCCCACTCGGTCGCGCCGGCGACACGCTGGAGGTTGCGGCCGCTGGGCAGCAGGTAGTGGGCTTCGGTGAGCTTGAGGGTGCCGCCGTCGGGCAGGCTGTAGAGCGTCTGCACGCTGGCCTTGCCGAAGGTGCGCGTGCCTAGGGCCTTGGCGTTGGTGAGGCGTTCGACCATCGCGCCGGCGACGATCTCCGAGCCCGAGGCGCTGATGCCGTCGATGAGCACGACGATGGGCCCCTCGAACGTGACGCCCGAGGCGGCGTCGAGGGTGACCGATTCGCCCGCGCGGTTTTCGGTGCGCACGACCGGGCCGCCGGGGATGAACAGGTCGGCGACGCCCACGGCCTCACCGATGACGCCGCCGGGGTTGGAGCGCAGGTCGAGGACAAGCGCGCGCATGTTCCCGAGTTGTTCGTTGGCGCGTTCGATGGCGCCGAAGGCATCGCGTGCGGTGCCGCCGACGAACTGGGTGATGCGGATGTAACCGATGCCCAGGTCCGTGTCGAGCGCGTGGCTCCAGGCGCCCTCGGTATCGAGGCGGAGCAGGCCCTTGACCGACTCGGCCCGGATGTCGCCGCGGACGATCTCGAGGTCGATCGCTTGGCCGTCGCTCTCCCCCCCCCCACGCAGGACGGTGAGGGTGACGGCGTTGCCCTTGGGCCCGGCGATGAGGGCGGTGACCTCTTCGGTGTCAAGCTCGCGCGTGTCCACGCCGTCGACGGCGACGATGCGGTCGCCCGGTTGCACGCCCGCCCTTGCCGCTGGGGTGCCGGCCATGGGCGTGGTGACGGTGACCAGGCCGTCGCGGCGCTGGACCTGCACGCCGATGCCCACGAAGTCGGCACCGATGACCATGCGGTTGAACTGCTCGGCGACGGCGGGGGGAACGTAGATGCTGTTGGGGTCGTTGAGCTGGCCGAGCATCCCTGCGATGGCGGCGCGGCTGAGCTCGTCGGGGTCGGTTTCCTGGACGTATTGCTCCTGGATGATCTGGAGCACGGCGGCGGCCTGGGCGAAGCGGCCCAGGCCCATCAGCCGGGTTCGCAGGACGAGCAGGGAGGCCGAGACGGTCACCAGCAGGGCGATGACCAGCAGGAAACGGCCAGGGCCCCAGAGTGGGCCGCCCGCTTTGCCACCCGCCTTGCCACTGGGCTTCTCTTTGGCGATTATCGCCATGCGGCGGTCCCGCCGGCGTTGGAAGTGCTCATAGACTTCATGTCCACCACGATACGCAAGCCGCCCGGAGCCCACCACGCTGGTGGGGAAGGATGGTGGCGAGGGTGGCGATGGGAACCCGACCTCCATATGCCTCCAAGCAAAGAACGAACCTCGATCGAAGTGCGGGCCGAGCGGGCGGTCCTGGCCGCGGCGCGGTTGCCCGATTCCACATATGACCCGGCCGATCCGTTCGGCGAACTGCGCGCGCTGGCCGAGCAGGCGGGCGCGGTTGTGGTTGGCGAGCTCGAGCAGCGGATGCAGCGGCCACAGTCGGGGACGTACCTGGGCAAGGGCAAGGTGGAAGAGCTCAAGGACCTGTGCGAGGCGTTGGGGGCCACGACGATCATCTTCGACCACGAACTCTCGCCCGCGCAGATCTCGGCCATCGAGCGGGTGACCGAACGCAAGGTGCTGGACCGCTCGGAACTTATCTTGGATATCTTCGCCAGCCGGGCCACGAGCTACGAGGCCAAACTCCAAGTCGAACTGGCCCAGCTCGAATACACATACCCACGCTTGCGCGCGATGTGGGACCACCTGGAGCGCATCGTCGGCAGCGGGGGCATCGGCGGCGTGGGCACGCGCGGGCCGGGCGAGCAGCAGCTGGAGATCGACCGGCGGTTGGTCCAGCGTCGCCGCTTGGAGCTCGAGCGAGAGTTGGAGCGGGTGCAGGATCGCAAGCGGCGAGCCGTGCGGCAGCGCAATGCCGAGCGGTTCACGGTTGGCCTGGTCGGCTATACGAACGCGGGCAAGAGCACGCTGTTCAATACCTTGACCGAGGGCGGTGCGTACGCCGACGATCGCGTGTTCGCGACGCTCATGACGCGCACGCGGGCGTGGGATCTGGGCGGCGGGCTGGAGGTCATGCTCAGCGACACGGTTGGGTTTGTTCGAGACCTTCCGCACCGGCTGATCGCGTCGTTCCGGGCGACGCTGGAAGAGGCCACGCACGCGGACGTGCTGATCGTGGTGCTGGACGTGGCCGACCAGGCGTGCGAGTTGCAATATCAGACGGTGATGAAGACGCTGGACGACCTGGACGCCGAGACGGCCAAGGCGGCCCAGGCCGAGCAGATCACGGACTGGTCGCCGCCCACCCGGGTGCTGGTGCTCAACAAGATCGATCGGCTCAAGGACAACCGCGAGCTGCTCGTGTGGCAGCAGCGCTTGCCCGACGCGATCGCGCTGTGCTCGTTGCCGCCAGTGGATGGTCAGCCGCGGCTTGGGCAGGAGAAGTTGGCGCACCGCATCCTGCGTCTGGTCGAGGGCGACGTGCGCGAACTGACATTGCGCGTGGCGTTAAGCAACTCCAAGGCGATCAACCTCATCGAGACGCAAGCCGACGTGCGCGATCGTGAGTATGAGGATGGCACGCTGGTGGTGAGGGTCGAGATCAGCGATCGGCTGCTGCGGCAGTTGCGGTCGCTGGGCGTGACGACCCCCGAGTTGGGCCAGGCCCGGCGGGCGGGGTGGAAGGGGCTCTGAGGGCGGCATCGGGCACTGGGCACAGGGCATCGGGAAGAGGGGTGCTTGATTGCCCATGCGCGGGGGAGTAGGCTCATTGGCTAGTGGTTCTCCTGCCCTTGGGTGGGAGTGAATAGGGAAGTGTGGTGTAAAGCCACCGCGGACGCGCCGCCGTAACGGGCATGTTCCGATCTCGGTCCCCAGCGCTCAAGCGAGCACGGGGAGCACGCCACTGCGGGGAGTACAAACTCTCCCGCGGGAAGGCCGCCGAGATTCGGGCCCGGAGCCGGAAGACCTGCCACGAGCTTGCGTTGTCGCCCTCGCGCATGGGGTGGCACGGTGCGAGTTCGTGTGCCCCGGGCGTGCGCGCAGCCGTGCTTCAAGAACCCAAGCGAGAAGCGACCTATGGACCAACCCCTTTTGGGTGAACGGTCCGGGGCCGTCCCGCGCGAATCGGGACGCACGCCGGCGATGAGCCGGCACGGAAGGGGTGCGCGATGCGCACTGACATGAATGGCGCGAAGCGCGTCGCTATTGTTCTTCTCGCGTTGTCTGTTTCCGCAGCCGCCAGCGCCCAGGGATTGCTCGATCCCTACGCCTCGGAGGTTGTCGAGTATTCACCGGGCGCGGATGTCCCCGCAGGCTTCGATGACCCGATGTCGGCGCTCGGCGAGCCCACGCGGTACACGGGCGTGGGCTCGTTCCCCGGCGCGGTCACGCCGTTCAACCCGCCGTTCCTGGCCAGCGAGGTCGTGACCATCGGCGCGGGCGGCAGCCTGACGGTGCGCCTGGGCACGCCGGCGTTCGACGCGGCGACCAACCCATTCGACATCGACCTGATCGTGTTCCACAACGGCGGGTACATCGACGCGGCCTTCCCCGGGGGCGTCGTGGGCGGAACGTTTTTTGATGGCGGATCAATCGAGATTTCACAGGACGGCATGGAGTTCTTCGCCGTTGGCCAGACGGCCGAGAGCCACTTCCCGACGCTTGGGTATCTTGACCTCACCATCCCGTTCACCGAAGAGCGAGGCGACGTGCTCAGCGACTTTCGGTTGCCAGTCGACCCGGCGATCGTGCCCGACGGCTTGGATTTCGGTCGGCTCGTGGGCGCGTACGCCGGTTCGGGTGGCGGCGTGGGGATTGACATCGGCGCGGTTGGCCTGTTCGAGGTGAACTTCGTGCGCATCACGGCGGGCGATGGTGAGACGCCCGACATCGACGCGGTATCGGTCGTGCGCGCCGCGTGCCAGGCCGACGTGGACGGCAACGGCGAGTTGGATGTGTTCGACTTTCTCGAGTTCCAGAACTTGTTCGTCGATGGCGACGGCCGGGCGGACTGCGACGAGAGCGGCCGGCTCGACATCTTCGACTTCTTGTGCTTCACGAACCTGTTCGCGGGTGGGTGCTGAATGCGGGCCGTCATCATGCTCGTTCTGGTTTGGTTGGTCGCGGGTCAGGCGTTGGCCCAGGACGGCTGGACGCACGCGGGCCATTCACCGTCGCGCGTGTCGCTCGTAGCTTCGGCGGCTCCCGACCTGACCAGGCCGGCCTGGATATACGACGCGGGCGGCACGTTCGAGGCGATCGCGCAGGCCACGCCAGTGATCTCCGAGGATGGCGTGGTTGTGACCCTGGGTTTCATCGACGGCGATGCATATGCGGTGGCGCTCGAGGCCGCCACCGGCGAGGAGTTGTGGCGGGCACCGATCGCCGCGCCCGTGTTCGTGTCGTGGTCGAGCCCTGCCCTGACCGGCACCCGTGAGGGGGGTGTGGCGGTCATCGCGTCTGGCACCATCGCCGTGGCTCTGGATTTGGGCACCGGCGACGAGGTATGGCGCTCGATGCTGGGCCAGAGCGTGGTCAACGCGTCGCCGGCCATCGAGGAACGCTCGGGCGTGGTCCGGCTGACGACGTACGACCCGTTCGGTGGCTCGGCTCGCCTTATCACGCTCGACCTTGCGACCGGCGAGGTGCTGCTCGATCCCACGATCGGTTCGGCCTCGGGCGCTTCGCCCGCGTTGCACGGCTTGCGCAGTTTTGTGGCGCTCACCAACGGCGCGATCAAGGCGTACGACGGTGGCGATGCGGTGTGGACGGCGGAGAATCCCATTCCCACGGGCTTCTTCGGCGGCGTGGTATACCACGATGGGGCGGTGTACGCCGCGAGTTACGGCTTCAGTGGCGGACGAGAGAACAGCAATATCGTCAAGCTCGACGCGGCCACGGGCGACCAGTCGTGGTCGGTCGCCAGCGAACGCACCGATTCGATGCCGATCCCGCTGGTGGATGGGCGCGTGGTGCTGTCGGCCGGATTGGAAGGTTTTGGCTCGCTGCCCACCGTGCAGATGTATGTGGATCGCGGCACTTCGGCCGATCGCGCGTGGGATCTGGCCAGCGCGACGTGGGACGACCTGAACGGCAACGACCGCATCGACCCGGGTGAGTATCTCGCGCTGGGCGGGTGGGACCACCAGCCGGCGTTGCTCGACACCGCCGATGGCACGGCCTTGCTCGTTGGCGGGCCCACGGGTGGTCTGGCGTTGCTCGATCTTGACGCCGATCCGGGGAGCGATGGGTTCGTGATGGCGAGGACGGACCTTGGCGGTGGCTCGCCGGCCGTCGCGCGTGGCGTGGCGATCAGCGCGTGGGATGACCAGGTGGTCGCGTTCGCGCTCGAAGCCGGCTGCGATGCCGACTTCGACGGCGATGGGTCGCTGACCATCTTTGACTTTCTGGCGTACCAGAATGCCTTTGACAGCGGCGAAACAGCGGCGGATTGCGACGACGATGGCTCGCTGACCATCTTCGATTTTCTGTGTTTTCAGAATGCCTTCGATGCGGGGTGCCCGTGATGGCTCGCCGTGGGTTTACGCTCATCGAGGTCCTGGTGGTGATGGCCATCGTCGGTACGCTGGTGGGCGTGCTGCTGCCGGCGTTGTCGGGGGCGCGTGATGCCGCCCGGGCCGCAGCGTGCGGCAGCAACGTGCGCCAGCTCGGTATCGGGTGGACGATGTACGCCGGCGACTTCGACGGCATGGCCATGCCGCTGGCCTACACCGACGCGCGCGACACGGGTGGTGGCGACGGCATCTATTGGTGGGGCGCTGATGGGTCGCAGAGCGGCGATCTCGATCATGGGCGGGGGCTTCTCACGCCCTATCTCGACGCCAAGCCGGGAGAGATTGGCCCCTATGCCTGCCCCGCCCAGCGGCCGGGCACATACACTCACCAAGGGGCCACCCAGGCACCGACGAGCACATATGGCTACAACGGCTACTACCTGAGCCCGGCGTACACGCCCGGGTGGTCATCCGAGATCGGCCATCGCCCGCACCAGCGGATCGGTTCCATCGAGCGGCCAAGCGAGTTGCTCGTGTTCGCCGACACGCTGATCAGCCGGGGGCCTGGGGCGTTGCCCACAAGCAATGCGTTGCTGGACCCGCCGATGCTCTACGCTGGGAGGGGCCGTTGGCATCGCAACGACTCGCCAACGGCGAGCTTCCGGCATCCTGCCGCTGCTGGGCTGGGCGCGGGCCCTGGACCGCACGGGGGCGCTGGCCGACGAGC
>CAYGTM010000110.1:0-7371 GCA_964352795.1 uncultured Phycisphaera sp. | reverse complement strand
CTTCGATGTACCCAATGATCGGCATAGCCCGCGTGTGGACGCGCACGATCAGCCGGATGCCGGCGCGGGCTTACTCTGGGAGCGTTGGCCTTGGGGCTGGCTTGGCGTCAATCCGGGCCTGTGGCGGCGGAACGGCGGCGATGGCGCGGCCATCTATGTCTGCGGCCGACCGGCCCATCGCACGAAGTCCGAGGATCTGGACCGGTCAATCAAGGCGATGCTCGATGGCAGCGCCTGGGCGTACAACGAGGTCAGCGGCATGTTCCTGGTGCTGCACGCCACCGCGACGGGGCTGGCGTTGGTCACCGACCGCTTCTCGCATCGCCCGGCGTACACCACGATGGCACAACCACACGATGACCATTTTGCGGTCTCGTCGAATGTCGAGTGGATTGTCGATGCGTCGCGTCGGGCTCCTCACTTCGATGAGATATCGCTTGCGGAACTGCTCTTGTGGAACAACGCCACATTTCCGTACACCACTCGGGAAGGCATCCATCAACTCGCCCCCGGCAGCGTACACAAAGTCCATCTGGACGGGCACGGCCGCCCGGGTTTGGCATCGGCGACATTGTGGGTACCGCGGGAACCCGATCGTTGGCCCGGCAAGCGTGCCTGTATCGACGCGTGCGCCGCGGGGATCGAGGAGGCCGTCGGCGCGATCACTTCCTCGGCCGATCGCATCGGGGTGTTGCTCAGCGGCGGGGCCGACTCGCGCATCATCGCGGCCACGCTGGCGAGTCGGGCCCATGTGGAGACCTTCACCTATTGCGATCGACCAAACCCCGAGACCGAATCGGCGGCTCGCACCGCGGCGACGCTTGGGCTTGAGCATCACCTTGTCCGGCGCGACCCGCAGTTCTACGCGCACGCGTTCCTGGAGGGCCAGAGGGTGGTGGGCTTCGAGCAGAACTCGCTGCCCTGCCATGCGCTGTGCGTTGCAAAACACCCTGCCGTCGCCGATCTCGACGTGGTCGTGAGCGGTTTTGGCTGTGACATCCTTCTCAAGGGGGCATATGTACCCTACAGCATGGCGGATGTCATGTTGCGTCAGCACCGCCTGCGTGGGCTCTCGCGCGAGAGGCGCATCGGGAAGCACAACTACAGCCACGCCCGGCAGCGCAGGCCTCTGATCAAGCCCGAGTTGGCGGCCGAAGCGTTCGCCCGCCGCGACGCGTACGAGCGGCAGCTGCGCGAGATCCGACCCGAAACCGCCGAGGAGTGGATGGGGTTCTATCCCATCAGCCATACAACGAGCATCGATTCCACGGTGATCTCGCGTTTCTTCCCGCACGACGAGTTCTTCTTTCACGCGGGAATCGTTGAGGCAAGCATGGCCACCCCGTGGGTGTGGAAGAAGGGCTTGAACCTGGTCTCGCAGCTGACCCTGCGGTTCGCACCCACGGTCGCACGCCTGCCGCATCCCGACACGGGGTATCCCGCAACCATGACGTACCTGCCATCGAGAGTGCTGGGCAAGGTGCGGCCCCGCAGGCCGGCGGCCCCCACCCTTCCTCCGGGCGAGATCACCGAGCCATGGTTCTCGGGTGGCTCCTTCATCAACTACGCGAAGTTCCTGACGCTATCCCCTGCCTGGCGTGAGATTCGGGAGCAAGCGCTGAGCCAGAGCGAGGCGATTGAGGTACTCGGTCGCATCCTGACGGTCGATCCGGCCGATACATTCGGCACCTACGCCAGCCAATATGATTCGCTGCTGAACGCCACGGTCGTCCAGATCCTCCGCCTGGCCGGCCGGAAAGAATCGGGAGTTTCCAGTGGATGACCGCGCGGACATCTTCATGATCACATACAACCGTGCGGGGTATGTACGGTTGTCGTTGCCTCGCCTCCTTGAGACGTGCCGCGAACACGACCGGGTGTGGATCTGGCACAACGGGACGGACGCGGAGACGATGGAGGCGGTCCGCGAGCACGCGGGGCACCCCAAGATCGCCAAGGTGCATTTCAGCGAAGCGAACCTCAAACTGCGCGAGCCGACCAACTGGTTCTGGTCCCATGCCACCGCACCTTTCGTGGGCAAGGTTGACGATGATTGCCTGGTTCCACACGGCTGGATCGAGCGGCTGACCACCATCTTGAGGGACTCCAGCGACGCCGGCATGTTGAGTTGCTGGCCATTCCTGGAAGCCGATTTGGATGAGACGCTGGTGGCACGAAAAACCAAACTCCTGGGCGGCCACGCGGTGCTTGCCAACCCGTGGGTCGGCGGGGCCGGGTACATCATGAAGCGTGCGTGCCTGGAACGCTGTGGTCCTCTTGGCGAGACCGAGGGCTTTACCACGTACTGCCTGCGTGTGTGCCGCGCTGGGTGGACGGTTGGCTGGCCCATGCCACCGCTGCTGATGGATCACATGGACGATCCCAGATCCGAGCACACGGTCTTCAAGACCGACCAGGACGTGCTGGCCCATCGGGGCTTGACCGCGACCTGGCGGGGTATCGACAGCGTCGCAACCATGACCGCGCGGGTGAAGGAAGCGGCCCTGGAGTTGCAGACCGGCAGCGCGGATTGGCGTGAGTATCTCGGCTGGCGGGCAAAGGTCCGTCGCGCCGTGCGGAAGTTGACGCCGTGACTCTGGTGAGCGTTGTCATCCCGACCTACAACGGTGGTCCGCTGCTGACGCGGGCCGTGGAGACAGCGCTCGGGCAGAGCCACAAGTCGATCGAGGTCATCGTCGTCGACGATGGCAGCGTCGATGGTTCGACCGATGCCCTCCCCACGGATCCAAGGCTGCGGGTGCTTACGCAGGACAACGCCGGCAAGTCCGTCGCGATGAACAGAGCGATTGAAGCGTTGTCGGGCACCTTCTACTGCGTACTGGACGCCGACGACGAGATGCATCCAGACCGCGTGGCGGCGCAGCTTGCGGCGTTCGATGGGGCCCCGGACCTCAGTACCGTGTTCTGCGGCCACGAGTTGATCGTGGACGGGAAGATCATGGCTCCTCGCCGGCGGCACAAAGACCGGCAGACCTGCGCCGCCGACATCCGCCAGTTTAGGATGCCCGCGCACGACCCGACAGCCATGTACCGCGTGTCAGCGGTGCGTGACTTCCGCTTCGATCCAGAGCTGCGCATCGCGCAAGGCTACGACTACATCTTGCGTGTTGGCGAGCGGATGCCGATGGTGGTCATCGATCGCACACTCTACCGTTATCGCATCAAGCTGCGTTCCATCACGCGCAAGGACCCGTCACGTCGCCGGGCCTTCGTGGCCGCCGCGCGTCGTAAGGCGTGCGAGCGGCGCGGCCTCGACTATGACACGGTGTTTCCGCCGCGACCACCCATGAAGGAGCGTAATCGCGATCGTGACAACTTCATCGCCAGCGACTTTATCGATAGCGCGCTCGACCAGCGCCGAACAGGCAACATGCGCGGTGCGATCGTCACTGGCCTGCAATGTGCCGCGTTCCACCCTCTGGACCCGTACTACTACAAGCCCCTGCTGTACGGCTTGATGCCCATCCGGATGCTCGATGGCCTGCGCAGACATTCCCCACGCCAGCGTCGGCAGGCGCGGGTGCCGGCCTGAGGACGCGACCATGGGCGAGCAAGCCGAGTATGTGAATCAGACGACGCTGCACCCAGCCGGGCTCGCGGTGGTGCTGATCATTTCGGCTTTTTTCTACCTGGCGCCGCGTCACATCGCGCCGCTGGCGTTCATCCTCATGGCGTGTCTGGTCTCCGCGGCGCAACGCTTGGTGATCGGGGGGATGGATTTCAACTTCATCCGGGTGCTGGTGTTTGTCGGAGCCCTGCGCGTCTTGACACGTGGGGAGCACAAGGGCTTTCGGTTTGTGACCGCAGACTATCTGATGTTGTGCTGGGGTGCTGTGTCGATGGTGATCTTCGCGCTCCAATGGGGATCTGTTGATGCGTTCATCACCATTACTGGCAAGACCTATGAAGCATTGGGCGTGTATTTTGTATGCCGGGCGATGATTCATACACTCAGCGATCTACGGGCCATAGCCCGCTCCATCACCCTGATCGTGGTTCCCGTGTGCGGCTTGTTTCTCGTCGAGAAGTTCACGGGGCGGAATCCATTTGCTGCCCTCGGCGGTGTTCCCGAGGTCACCCTGGTGCGGGATGGGCGTTTGAGATGCCAGGGGCCGTTCTCCCATGCCATTCTGGCCGGCTGTTTCTGGGCCGGGTTGATACCGTTCATGACGGCGATTTTCTGGGAAGGTGCCGCCCGCAAGCTCCAAGCCATGCTCGGGTGCGTGTGCGGGGTCGTGATCATCTACGCGTCGGCATCGAGCACCCCGGTATTGGCTCTGCTCGTGGTTGTCGCTGGCGCGGCGTTGCTTCCTCTTCGGTACTATCTCTCTCCCATCCGCTGGATGACGGTCGCCACGCTCGTGCTTCTCCATATCGTGATGATCGCACCGGTGTGGCAACTGATCGCGCGCGTGAGCGCCGTGGGCGGCTCGACGGGCTGGCACCGCTACAAACTTATCGATGCTTTCATCAATCGTTTCACGGAGTGGGCGTTCACCGGGACACGATCCACCGCGCACTGGGGCTGGGGCCTACAGGATATTACCAATCAGTACGTTCTGGAAGGGGTCCGTGGCGGGTTCTTACGTCTGGGCCTGTTCATTGCAATCATCGTGCTGTGCTTCCGGTCGGTCGGTCGATCGTGGCGTCTTTTCAGGCCTTTCTCGGCCGACTTCATGATCGTGTGGGCCGTGGGTGTGTCGCTCGCGGTGCATTGCGTGTCATTCATCGGCGTGTCATACTTCGGCCAGATCACGATGCTGTGGTACTTCACGCTCGCCATTGCGGCGAACATGGAGTCCATGGCCCGAGCATCCCGAGCGCCACTCCGGGCGAAACCGCGACCGAAGGAAATCACAGTTCATCGTCCGCAAGTTGCGTCACAGGGCAAGGCGGAATGACCATACCGCTCTCGATCCTCATCATCAGCTATAACACGCGAGAGATGACGGTGGCGTGCGTGCGGTCGGTGTTCGAGCAAGCCGAAGCGGACGGTTTCGAGGTGATCGTGCTCGACAATGCTTCGACGGACGGCTCCGCCGAAGCGCTCGCCCGCGAGTTCGGCGATCGCATCCGTCTTATCGCCTTGACCGACAATCTCGGCTTTGCCGGTGGCAACAACGAGGCGGCCAAGCACGCGCGTGGCGAGTACCTGTTGCTTCTAAACCCCGACACGCTCGTGCTCGACCATGCCATCGACCACCTATTGGATTTTGCGCGTGCGAGTTCCGAGGCCGGCATCTGGGGCGGGCGAACGGTGTTTGCCGATGGGTCGCTCAACCCCGCCTCGTGCTGGCGGCGGGCCACGGCCTGGAGCATGGCGTGTCAGGCGTCTGGGCTCGCCCGCGTGTTCCGCCGCTCTGCCATCTTCAACCCAGAGGCTTACGGCGGGTGGGATCGCGACAGCGAGCGAACGGTGGACATCGTCAGCGGCTGCTTCTTCCTGATTCGGCGCGAGCTGTGGGAGACGCTTGGAGGGTTCGACCTGACCTACTTCATGTATGGCGAGGAGGCCGATCTCTGCCTGAGGGCCCGCAAGCACGGCATCAAGCCAATGGTGACTCCCGAGGCCACCATCGTGCATTACGGCGGCGCTTCGGAGAAGGTCCGAGCGGACAAGATTGTGCGGCTGCTCAAAGCAAAGAGCACGCTCATCCGGCGTCACTGGCCGGCCGTGAAAGCGCCCCTAGGGATCGCTTTGCTAGCGAGTTGGCCATGGAGTCGAACGGCGTTCGTGAGACTGGCCTCGATCGTGGGTCGACAGTCCGAGGCCGGCAACGCGTGGGGCGAGGTCTGGCACCGCCGCCGCGAGTGGATTGGTGGATACGGCTCATCCAGCGACGAACACCGCTAACCCGGTACGAGTTATTCTGCCCCTCGGCTCAAAACGCATGGAGGCGGACGCTTGGAAAGGAAAAAAATGTAGGTCCCACCCGCGGTAGCGAATACCTAGGCCCCCGCCCCCACCGGCAGCTCGCTCGCCAACGGATTGATGAACAACCCCGTTGCCAGCTTGGGGTAGAAGAACGTCGACTTCTGGGGCATGAGCTCGCCCGCGGCGCCGATGTCCTTGACCGCGGCGAGCGGGGTGGGCCGGACGATGACGGCCACCTGCGCGAAGCCCGCGCCGCCGCCCGAGCCGGTCTCTTCGCCCTTGGCGATTTCCATCACCTCTTCGACCGTGTGGGGGAAGGCCCACTTCACCGGCTCGCCGCCGTTGAACTTGGGCTCGCACACGCGCTCGACGATCAGATGCTGCACGATGGCCACGTCAAGGTCGCGCCATGCCTTGGGCTTGCCGCCGAACTTGTCGCCCAGCGGGTCGTCGGCCTTGAGCGTCGCTACGACGCACTCGTTGGTGGCCAGGTCGATCAGGCCCAGCACGTTCTTGCCCGGCGCGCTGCGCTTGTCCATGTGCGTTTCGATCTGGCTGGGATCGTTGCCCACGCGGTCGAGCGCGAAGTATTGGTCGAGCTCGCCCGTCAGATTGCCGAAGTTGTAGTCCTTCATGCCGCCCAGCACGCGATGTGTTGCGCCGATGGCCAGGCCCGGATCGCTCATGCCCACCAGCACGATCATGGTGCGGCGGGCGGGGTGGTCGCTGCCGATGTCCTTGCAGGCCTCTTCGAGCTTGGCCAGGTAGTTGATGGCCGTGGTGTAGCGATGGTGCCCGTCGGCAATGAACACGTCCTCACCCGCGAGGGCCTTCTCATAGGCCGAAATCGTCTCGGGGTCGTCGATCGTCCACACCTCGTGCCGCACACCGTCGCCCATGTCGGCTGTCATGTCGGCCGGGCGTGCTTCCATGACGCTCTTGGTGAGCGCCGTCGCCGCGCCGTCGTCGTCGGCGTGCAGGCCGAAGATCGGGCTGAACTGCGTCGCGCTGGCTTCCATCAGGGCGAAGCGGTCTTGCTTGGGCCCGCTGAAGGTCTGCTCGTGCGGGAGGATGCCACCACCGTCGCGCGGGCCGAACGGCCGGGTTTCGACCGTGCAGGCCATACCGCTGCGCTCGAAGTGCTGGCCCAGAAACACAAACTTCTGGCGATACGCGAAGATGGCCGGCTTCTCGGTGGCCGCCAGCGTGCCGTCCTCGATCCAGCCCTTGTACATCTGGGCGGCCATGGCGTACGCCTCGGGGGGCCCAAGCTCCTTGGCGGGCGTGTGTGGCAGGTCGACCGCGACGATGTTGGCCGCGTTGCGGGCGAGCAGCTTGGCCTTGCCCCGCGCGTCGAGCACGTCATAGGGTGGGGCGATCGAGGCGCTCACGTCACCCTTACCTTGGTTGAACTGGACGGCCCTGAATGGGAACACGGCGGGCATGGCGAAGCCTCCTGGGGGATGGGCTGGGGG
>CAYGTM010000109.1:0-7374 GCA_964352795.1 uncultured Phycisphaera sp. | reverse complement strand
GCTCCCACCGACCCAAAGGCCGCCCGAGGCGAGTATGCCAGCGACGCCCCCCCGCTGCTGCGCGTCAAGGACCTCAAGACCCACTTCCCCGTCCGCACCGGCCTGCTCCAGCGGGTGACCGGCTCGGTCAAGGCCGTCGACGGCGTGAGCTTCGACCTGGGCAAGGGCGAGACGCTCGGGCTGGTGGGCGAGAGCGGCTGCGGCAAGACCACGGTTGGCCGCTCGCTGCTCAAGCTGATCCCCGCGACGGGCGGGACGGTCACGTTCGAGGGGCACAACGTGCTGGCGGCCCGGGGCGCCGAGATGAAGGCCCTGCGGCGGGACATGCAGATCATCTTCCAGGACCCCGCGGGCAGCCTGAACCCCCGCATGCGCATCGCCAGCATCGTGGGCGAGCCGCTGATCGTCCACGGCCTGGTCAGCGACCGCCGCAAGCTCCGCAAGCAGGTCGAGGAACTGCTCGTGCGCTGCGGCATGCCCGCCGCGGCCGCCGACCGCTACCCCCACGAGTTCAGCGGCGGCCAGCGCCAGCGCATCGGCATCGCGCGCGCGCTCGCCCTGGAGCCCAAGTTCATCGTGTGCGACGAGCCGACGAGCGCCCTGGACGTGAGCATCCAGGCCCAGATCATTAATCTGCTGACCGACCTCCAGGAAGAGTTCGGGCTGAGCTACCTCTTCATCAGCCACGACATGGCGGTGATCCAGCACGTGTGCAAGCGCATCGCCGTGATGTACAAGGGCAAGATCGTCGAGACCGGCACCCGCGACGACATCCTCAAGAACCCCCAGCACCTGTACACCCAGAGCCTGCTGAGCGCCGTGCCCGAGCCCGACCCCAGGCGCGTGAAGCAGCGGGTGGTGTTCGAGGGCGGGGCGATGTGAAATGGGTGAGAAGGGGTGAGACGTGAGAATGGGTTCATCCCCGGACCCGGTCGCAGGGATGGGCATATGTTTGTGTGCTCGTGAGCACGCCGCTCGCGGCACACCGGAGATGAACGCATGGATCGCAATATCGAGTCGAAGACCAGCCTGGTTCGCACCGCCCTGACCGGCGTGCTGGTGGCGATGGCCGTCGCGGCCGCCGCCTGCAACACCGTCGAGGGCGCGGGCGAGGACATCGAAGCCGGCGGTGACGCCATCCAGGACGCGGCCAAGTAACGCTGCCAAGGCCTCAACGAGCAAGGCGGCCCCGGGGCCGCTTTTTCATTGGCCAGGAATGACTCGCACATTCGCGAGTTGGTCGAGGTAGTCCTCGGGGAACTCCCAGAAGCCGGTCTGTTCGTTCTTGACCAGGCCGCGCTCTGCGGGCGAGAGGCCGTAGATCAAGAGCAAGCCCACGTCGCCGCTGACCCAGGGGTCGCGCTGGTAGTAGCTGTGGCCCAGCAGGTCGCCGTACCGCTTCTCGGCCCGCGACACGTCGATGGCCTCGGTGTGCTCGAAGTGCTGGATGGCCCGCAGTTCCCACGCGTGGAGGTGGCCCACCGAGTCGCCCAACCGGTCCTGGTGGCTGAGCCAGCGGCTCAGCGAGAGGGCGCGGTCGGTGCGATTGGCGTAGAACGCCACACGCTCGGCCATCTCGTGGAAGCCGTCCTCGCGGGCGGCGAAGAAGCCCATGAGGTCCATGTCCGGGGCGGCCAGCACGAGGCGGCCGATGCGGAAGCGCTCGAGCAGTTGCTCGCGCGAGTGGCCGTGGTGCTTCAGCCGCAGCTCGCGCAGGGCGTGGATCGCGACCGGCGAGCCCGCGCTGTGGGCGATGATGTGGATGTGGCGAGCTGGGGTGTTGTCGGCCAGGAACTCGATGAGCTGGCGGAACTGCCGCGTGGCGTAGGCGGCGTTGGCCTGGTCGGCGTTGTAGCCCAGGATGGCGTGGCGGCTGGGCCAGGCGAAGCTGAGCACGGCCCCCTTCCGGCCGGCAAAGTGCCAGAACTCGGCGGCAAGCCCCGTGTTGTCGGGGAAGGTCGTGTTGTAGCCGTGGACGTAGATGATGATGTCCGGGCGATCGGCCTCGTCGAGCAGGCCGTTGAGGGCCGCCAGCCACGAATCGAGGCCCTCCGCATCGATGTCTTTGTATGGTTCATCGATCGCTTCGGCAAGGGCGGGGATCGGCATGGTGCCGGGCATGACACCGTGGTGCTCGTAGGCCACCAGTTCGACCAGCGGCGACGGCTTCGCGCGCGTGTTGGTGCTCGACGCCGCGACAAGATCGTCCCATGTTCCTTCCGCACCGATGGCGACCCGCGCGATGCCAAGCCGCGTGAGCGGGCTGCGCTCGTCGGCGAAGGGGTGCGTGGTGTCGCCGGGCTCGACCGGCCGACGCACGCTGGCGATGAAGACGGGGACTGAACCCCGACGCGCCTCGGGGATGTCGGTGAACGGATCGACCACGCCCAACACGATCGACTGGGGCGTGGGCATGAGCCGCTGGGGCTTGTGACCGCACGCGCCCGCGACCAGCGTCGTGATCCCCAAGAACACCGCGGCGATTCCGTTCATGGTCTTCAACCCTCTCCCAATGGTGTGCGATGACTTCCATCGCACCTTCCGCATCGTGGGCTGCGCCACCACCTGCTTCGGCACGTTCGAGATGGCCTTGTGTGAGGAGGCTCCAGGCGAGGAGTGCGACCTGAAAGACCGGCAAACCTAACCGCCATGTGATTCAGCCATCACCTTCGTCATCCCTCTCTCCACTTCGCCCGCACTCGCCAACGCCCCCTCACTCCCCGCCACCACCGTCGCCACCATCGCGTCGCCGGTGATGTTGCAGGTGGTGCGGCACATGTCGAGCAATCGGTCGACGCCCAGGATGGCGGCGATGCCTTCCAGCGGCACGCCCACGCTCTGGAGCACGATCACCAGCATGATGACGCCCGCACCGGGCACGCCGGCGGTGCCGATGGAGGCCAGCGTGGCGGTGCCGACGATGGCGAGCTGGTCGCCCAGCCCCAAGTTCATGCTGTAGAGCTGGGCGATGAAGACGGCGGCGACGCCCTGGTAGAGGGCGGTGCCGTCCATGTTGATGGTGGCGCCCAGGGGCAGCACGAAGCTGGAGACCTCGTCGCTGACACCCAGCCGCTTCTCGACGCACTCCATCGTGACCGGCAGCGTCGCGCTGCTGCTGGCGCTGCTGAAGGCCAGGAGCTGGGCGGGGGCGATGGCCTTGTAGAAGCGGGCCGGGCCCACGCCGGTGAAGACCTTCAAGACCAACGGATACACGGCGAACACCATGAGCGCGAGCCCGCCCACGACGCACAGGCTGTAGACCGCGAGCGCACCCAGCACTTCGAGCCCCAGGTCGGCCACCACCTTCACGATGAGCGCGAAGACGGCGATGGGGGCGGTGAGCATCAGGAGCTCCACCAGCTTGATGACCGCCTTGGTGAGCCCATCGCAGAAGTCGACGACGGGCTTGGCTTCGGAGGGCAAAATCAAACTCAGGCCGATGCCGATGAGCAGGGCCAGCATCACGATCTGGAGCATGTTCCCCTCGGCGATGGCCTGGAAGGGGTTGGCGGCGATGAGGTCGACGATGCGTTCCCAGGGGTTGAGGTTCTTGCCCGCCTCGGCCGTCGCCACGCCGGTCTGGGCGGCGCTCTGGTAGTCGGCCAGCAGCTTGTCGCGCGTCTCTTGGGGCACGAACGAGCCGGGCCGCGCGACGTTGGCGATGACCAGGCCCAGCGTGATCGCCACGGCGGTGGTGACGAGGTAGAGCGCGATGGTCTTGCCGCCGATGCGGCTGAGTTTCGTGAGGTTGTTCAGGCTGCTGACGCCCACGATGAGGCTGAACAGCACGATGGGCACGGCGATGAAGCGCAGGCTGCGCATGAAGAGGTCGCCGACGAAGAGGTTGGCGTTGCGGATGAAGCGGGCGGTACGGGCGAGGAAGTTGGCGTCGTCGTTGGCGGGCTTCATGCTCAGGCCGATGGCGTTGGCGTCGGCTTCGGTGAGGCTCAGCGGTTTGCGATCGGCCAAGTCGGGTCGGTCGGCGTTCTCGGCCAGTGCGCGGATGGTCTGCTGGTCGGGGATGGCCTCGAGCGTTTCGCTGCCGAGGCCCGAGACCGGCACAAGGGCCGACTCGCGAACTTCCTTAACGTGATGGAGATAGGCCCATGGATGGTCGACGCCAAGCGACTTCCAGGTGCCGGCCGTCCACCCCAGGTTGATCGCCAGCCCGACCACGATGCCCATCACGAGGCCGATGATGATCTGCCAGTGCAGGGCCAGGCGTTTGCGGCGGGGGGCGGCGTTGCGTGTCTCGGCCATCGGAGCCTCCTGCGAATGCCTTCTCGGGGCGCTCGTGATCCGGATAGCGATTTCCGCCAACCCTATGCGGCTGGCGTTCGCGTGCCGTTACCATATGGCGTGGCGAGGAACCAGCAAGTCAGCAGTCGAAGATTCCGCAACTACCTTGCGAAAGAACGCGAGAAGCGGGCGGAGCCCAGCGAGGCGTCGGCCGACCCCCTGGCCAAGAAGGGCAAACGCACGCGCGGCTTCGGCACGCTGGGGCGCGAGTTCTGGCGTCTCTTGCGCGGCCACCACGGCATGGTGGTCGCCGCCCTGGTCAGCCTGACCATCGCCACGGGGCTTGGTTTGTTACTCCCGCTGTCGACCAAGATCGCGCTCGACTACATCCTGAGCACCGATCCCGGCTTGACGGGATTGGCCGAGCACCTGCCCGGGCCGCAGCGCGAGCGGGCGATGGAGTTCCTTGGCTCGCAGAGCGTCGAACAACTGAAGGCCCTGCGTTGGCGGGCCCTGCTGGTGCTCTGCGGGGTCATGATGCTCATCTCCGTCCTCGCCGTCGGCTTCGGCCTGTGGGGCCGCTGGCAGATGACTCGCATGACCAAGCGCGTGCAGGCCATGCTCCGCCGCCGCGTGTTCGAGCACGCGGCGAGGCTGCCGTTACACCGCGTCCACGCCATGCGCAGCGGCGGGGTGTCGAGCATCTTGAGGGAAGACGCCGGCGCGGCCGCCGAGTTGCTCTTTGGCATGATCTACAACCCCTGGCGCGCGGCCGTCACGCTGCTGGGGGCGTTGGTAGCGATGGCCATCGTCGACTGGCGGATGCTCGCGGGCGCGCTGGCCATCCTTCCCGTGGTGTGGGTCACGCACCGCGCGTGGATCGCCCGCATCCGGCCGATCTATCGCCACGTTCGCAAGACGCGAAGTGATATCGATGCCCACGCCACCGAAGCCTTCGGCGGCGCCCGGGTCGTGCGTGGCTTCCATCGTGAGCAGCAGGAGGCGGCGCGCTTCACCGGCGGCGTCCACCTGATGGCCCGCCAGGAACTGCTGGCCTGGTGGTGGAGCCGAACGGTCGAGCTGGTCTGGGCGGTCATGATCCCCGCGGCGAGCGCGGGCGTCCTGCTGTACGGCGGGGCGGCGGTGCTGGGCGGCACGATGACCATCGGCGACGTCATGATGTTCTCGGTGTATCTGCTGTACCTCTTGGGTCCCATCGAAGCGCTGGCCGCCAGCGCGACGCAGATCCAGAACGCCTTGTCGGGCCTCGACCGCTCGCTGGACTTATTGGAGGAGCCCCGCGAGTTCGCCCACACGCTCTCGCGCGCCACGCCGTTTGCTGGCCCGGTCCACGGCCGCATCACCCTCGAGGGCGTGTGGTTCGAGTATCCAAGAGCGAAGAAGCCCAAGGACGAGAACGCCGAGCCCGAGTACGTCCTCAAGGACATCAACCTGGACATCCCCGCCGGCTCGACGGTCGCATTGGTTGGCCGCAGCGGCTCGGGCAAGACGACCTTCTGCAATCTCGTCGCCCGCTTCTATGACCCAACCCGAGGCCGCGTGCTGCTCGACGGCGTGGACCTCACCACCATCGACGTGGACCGCTACCGGGCCCTCCTGGGCGTGGTCGAGCAGGACGTGTTCCTCTTCGACGGCAGCATCTACGACAACATCGCCTACGCGCGTCGGTGGGCCACGCCGGAGCAAGTCCGCGAGGCCGCGCGCATCGCCAGCGCCGATGAGTTCATCGATGAGCTTCCCGAAGGCTACGACACCATCGTCGGCGAGCGCGGCGTGCGCCTCAGCGGCGGGCAGAAGCAGCGCATCGCCATCGCCCGCGCGGTGCTGGCCGACCCGAAGGTTCTTATCTTGGACGAAGCGACGAGCAACCTCGACACCCACAGCGAGAAGCTGATCCAGCGGGCCCTGGCGAGCCTCACCAGCGAACGCACCACCTTCGTCATCGCCCACCGCCTGAGCACCATCCGCCACGCCGACGCCATCGTCGTGCTGCACAAGGGCCAGCTCACCGAGGCCGGCACACACGAGGAGTTGCTGGCCAGGGGCGGGGCGTACGCGGGACTGGTGCAGGCGCAGGTGGAGGACGTGGAAGTGTCGGAAGGCATTGGGGATTAGGCATCGGGCATCGGGAAGAGCGGCACTCGGCACTCGGCATCCGGCAATCGGGGGGACATCCGGCGGATGCCGATTGCCGAATCCCGATTGCCGGTCACCCGACCAACAGAAAGCAGGCCGCCCGTGCGGCCCGCGTGTGTGTTGGAAGGTTTTCCCGCCGGCGACTTCTTACGACGCCGCGCTCACGCTCGTCCCCTGGCTGATGATCTGCGGCTGGTTGTTCACCCCGAACCGTACGGTGAAGTAGCCGGGCAGCCCCTTCTTGGTGGGGCTCTGGGCCGTCACGCGATAGGTCACGTCGCCCGTGCCGTTGGGCACGGTGTTGTCCTCGAAGGACCGCTCGGCCACGGTCATAAGATAGCTAAACGGCTGCTGGGCCCCGATGCTCCGCTCGACGATGTAACTCAGCGCGCCCACCCGCGGCGGGTTGGGGCACTTGAACTTCACGTTGAGCGCCCCGCTCTGGTCGAGCCCGATCGTGAACAGCACGGGCGTGCCCGGCGCGGGCAGGGGCGCGCGATCGGCGGGCGCGGGGATCTGCGCGGCCGTGTAGACCGTCTGCGGGTTGGCCGTGCCCTTGGCGAACGAGCGGATCTGCCCGACCTGGCTGGTCGCCTGCGTGCGCATCGCCTTGGCCTTGGCCTGGTAGGCGTCATATAAGGTGTCCGACTCGGTCTTCGCCGCGTCGTAGGCGGCCTTGGCGTCGGCCGCCTCGATCGCCAGGGCGTTCAGGTTCACCGGCTGGGTGGGATCGAGCCCGATGTCCGCCGCCGCGGCCGTCCAGATGGGCACGTGGGTGTTGACCCAGGCGATGGCTTCGGGGTACTTCAGTGGCACCGTACTCATGACGCACCTCCGAACTTATGGGTCGCCTCGCCGGCGGGGCCTTGCGCCGGGGACATGCGCCCGAAGACGGGCGGATGCCCCGTCGCGGGGCGCATGTTAGATTGACGGGGAAGGCGACCGTGGGGGTCGCACGAGCGAAAAGTTCCTGCGCTC
>CAYGTM010000108.1:4700-7414 GCA_964352795.1 uncultured Phycisphaera sp. | reverse complement strand
ACGTCGGAAACGCCCTGCGAATGGCACGCCGTCCACGGGCTCTTCGCGTCGACGACCAGCGAGAACGCACGGCACAAACGATCGATCATCGTCTCGTCGACGCGGAGCACCAACTCTTCTGGCTCGAACTCGGCCATGTGCCTCTGCACGTCGTTGGACAACACGTTCATCCAGAAGTCCGTGTCCTTGCTGATCGCCTCGAACGCCTTGACCAGGTCGGGGTCGAACCACGTCTTGCGACGCTTGCGAACGATGTCGAGCGCGCCGGCCAGGCCGTACCGCATGGCGAAGACCTCGGCCGTCTGCGAGATGCTCAGGATGCGGGCCATCAGCGGAATCTGCGTCTTGCGCAGGCCGTCGGGGTGGCCCTTGCCGTTCCAATGCTCGTCGAGGTTGCGGATCGCCTGCACGGCATCCTCGGGCAGGTCAAGGTCGCGCGCGATGAGCGCGCCCCGCTCGCAGCGAATCTGCACGAGTTCCTTGGCGTCCTTGTTCCCCGCCATCGCGATCGACATGAAGCGTTTCGCGCGTTCTCCCCACGAATCCCCCGGAGCGATGTTGCGCAGGATATACGGCAGGAAGGTGAACGGGTTGTGCGTGTTCGCGTACTTGAACTCCTGCTTCACCGTTCGGTCGTCGGCACCGAACAGGTAGCACACCTTGGCCGCGTTGCTCGAGCAGCCAAGGTCCTTCAGCAGCAGTGCATAAAACAAGGCCGACCGTTGGTTCGCGTCGAGCCCGATCTCCTCGGCCAGACGCATCCCGATCATGCACGATCGGACGGCGTGCCCCTCGGGCTGGCCCTCGGTGATATCCAAGGCGTATGACAGCGCGCCGACGATCTCAGAGAGATTTCCGTGAGTCGCGCGCGAAGCTAATGGAGCCGAGTTCCGTGCCACAATCCCTCTCAAACGGGAAGACGCGAGTATGCTCGCGAAACGCCCGTGAGGGAGATCGGACCCCCGGAAAGGGGGCTTCAAGGAATCCGCAGACCGTTGGCCCGATAGTGTTTCTTACGGGATGGCGGTAACACCCCGGCGGTGTCGTGATGGCTCGAGAGCCGCTCAGCCGGCCTCGTCAGCGTCATCGGGGTCGGCGGCCGTCACTTCCACCGGCACGCCACGATCGCCGACCTCGAACCGCACGCTCGCGCCACCGCCCGACAGTTCGGCTTGGAACTCGGCGGTCCCGGCGACGAGTTCCAAGCCCTCAAGTTGCAACGTGGCGACGACGCGCTGGCGACCCGAGCGGATGGCCTCGATGGCCTCCCCCGGCCCGCTGACCACCACGTCGCGCAAGTACGCGTTCTCGGGCGCGACGCGAACGCGCCACTGCCGCAACTGCGTGGGCGACAATCGCACCATGACCGGCACGCTTGCCAATGCGAGGCTCTCGATCGTGTCGCGCAGCGCGATGGTGGCCGACACGCTCGTCGGGCTCACGCGAACCAGGTCCGGCCGCCATGGCGCGGGAATGTTGATGGCCAGGCCCGGGATTTCGGTTGCGCTCCCGCTCCGCAGTTGGGCGAGTTGCTGGGCTGGCACCGCCGCTTCGAGCACGTCGAACGGAGCGTCAAGAAGGATCGACGCCGGCCCGCTGACCGTAACCGCGGCCGGCGTGGCCACCGGCGCACGCTCCAGGGCCACGCCCAGCGCCTGCACGCGCACGGTGATCGTCTGCTCGACAACCTCGTCCACATACACGCCGATGGTCTGCGGTGTGACATCCACGAGGCTTACGGCCAGGCGATCGAACACGCCGTGGTCCCGCAAGGCATCGCGCAGGGACACCGAGTGCGGGCCCACGCGCGCGGGCAACCCATCGCCGATGAGCAGGTCCACGGGTTCGTCCAACCGCTGGGCCGCTCGGTCCAGGGCCGCTCTCGAACCTTCAAGCCGAAGCGAGACGGTCACGCGACGGGCCTTGTCGGACTCGTTCCACACAATGAAGGTTGAACCCGCCGGGGCCGTGAGTGCCAGCGTGACCGTTCGCGTGGCGGTCGTCAGGCTGCGTGCCTCGGCGAACGTCCAGATGGCGATGCTCAGGGCCACCACCAGGGCCGTGCGGAGCAACCGCGATCGCAGTGATTTGTTGGCTCGGGTGGCCTCAGGCATCGGCGTCACTCTTTCGCTCGCGCGCCGCGCCGGCCATGTCCGTGCGCGCCTCCTCGGCGCTCGAAGGCCGATCGGGCGGTTCCTTGGTCAGCCCGGCCAACAGGGCACGCCGGAGTTCTTCGGGCGTCATGGGGTCGGTCAGCCTGCCACGTTCGGCGATGCGAATCCCGCCGGTTTCCTCGCTCACGATCACCACCAGCGCGTCGCACTCCCGGCTGATGCCCACCGCCGCCCGGTGCCGCGCGCCAAAACTCGGGTCGGGCATGTCGGCCGCCCCGGCCAGGGGCAACTGCACCCCCGCCGCGTGCAGGATGGGGCCCTTGATGATGACCGCAAGGTCGTGCAACGCCGTGCCGGGGAAGAACAGGCTCTGGAGCAGCCTGGCGCTGACCTCCGCCCCCAGCCGGGTGCCGCCCTCGGCCAGGCCGCCCAGGGCCGTGCGCCGCTCCATCACGATCAGCGCGCCGAACTTGGCCTTCTGGAAGTACGCGCACGCCTCGACCACCGAGTCGATAACCTTGGCGATCTCGCCCGGCGTGCTGCGGAAGATGGGTGCCTCGCCCAGGCGGGTGAGGGCCCGGCGCAACTCGGGCTGGAAGA
>CAYGTM010000108.1:0-4690 GCA_964352795.1 uncultured Phycisphaera sp. | reverse complement strand
CCGATGGCCACGACCACGCCCGCGCGGTCGAGCAGGTAGCCAAGCCGCTCGAAGGCCTCCTCGCGTCCGACCAGGGAAAGGAACAGCCGGGCCGCCAGACCGATGAGCACCAGGGCCACCAGGCCCTTCATGACTCCCGCGGCCCGGGTGCCCTCGATGAATCGGATAATGGCCCACACCACCAGGGCGATCAGCGCGAACTCGAGGCCGACCTCCCACAAGGAGTACCCAGCCATGCGCCGCAGCGCGTCCCCGATGGCGATTGCCAGGTCCACAGCGTGTCTTACCCCAAGGTGCGAGGGCCCAAGGCCGCAAAATCCACTGTATGCATCCCGGGCCCTACGCTGCGTTGCCAATCATGCCCTCTGTCATCGGCTTCGAGTCCACGCCCAACCCACACGCCGTCAAGATCCTGCTGGACGGGCCGTTGGCCGCGCGCCCACGGTCGTATCGGGAGCCTCCCCCGCCGGGCTGCCCGGACGCCCTGGCGGTGGCGCTCTACGCCATCGAGGGGGTCCGCGTGGTGCTCATCCACCATGAGTTCGTAAGCGTTGGCAAGGCTCCCGATGCGAAGTGGCCCGCCATCAAGAGAAAGGCCAAGGCCGCCATTCAGGCCCACGACGAACCCCCAGTTGAATCGGGAGCCGATGGCTGATCTGCCCCAGGGCGACCCGTCGCAAGACCGCGCTCTGGCGCGCGCCATCGCGCGGTGGTTCGCCGCCAACGCGCGCGCCCTGCCCTGGCGCACCGAAACGCGAGACCCGTGGCTCTCGCTCATGAGCGAGATCATGCTCCAGCAGACCCAGGCGTCGCGCGTGGCCGAGCGGTTCGGCGCGTTCGCTCATCGATTTCCCACGCCCACCGACATGGCGCGGGCCCCGGTGGACGACGTGCTGGCCTTATGGAGCGGGCTGGGCTATTACCGTCGGGCGAGAATGCTGCACGCCTGCGCCTCCGCCATCGTCGAGCGCCACGGCGGTTTCGTACCCCACGACGCCCGACACCTCGAAGCCCTGCCGGGCGTGGGGCGATACACCGCGGGTGCCATCGCGTCCATCGCCTTCGGCAAGCCCGAGCCGCTGGTGGACGGCAACGTCGAGCGCGTGCTCATGCGACTGCACGGCGTGGACCGGCCCGCCAATGACGCGGGCGTACGGTCATGGACATGGGAACGAGCGACCGCGTTGGCGCGCGCGGCGGGCGACTCCGTCGCGGGGTATAGCGAGGGCGTGATGGAACTTGGCGCCACCGTGTGCAAGCCCCGAGCGCCGGCGTGCGACTCATGCCCGGTGTCCCGCTCCTGCCGCGCGCGCGAACTGGGCATGGCCGATCGCATCCCGCGCCCCAAGACCCGCCCTGCGCGCACGCCGCTGGCGATCTCGGCAATCGTCGTCACCGACCGGCGCGGCCGCGTGCTGCTCGAGCCGCGACCCGCTGGCGGGTTGTGGGGCGGTTTGTGGCAGCCACCGAGCGTCGAACGGGATGCCGCGACAACGCTGCCGATGAGGCCGACGCTCGACACCCTTGGGCTGGCCAGCCTGGTCGAGGTCAAGGGCCGGGCGAGACGCTTTAGCTTCGCCACTACCCACCGGGCGATTTCGGTCGGTGTCTGGGCGGCAGTCGCCATTCACGCGGATCGAGTGAGAAGGGCACGGGGGGCGAAGGCCGCGTGGTACGACGCGGATTCCCTAAGTAGTATCGGCATGGGCTCGGCCCAGCGCCGGATGTTGTTAGCGGTTGGTGTAGCAACTGGCGGACCAACGCCGGGGCAAGTCGAGTGAAAGCACCCGGTCGCATCACATAAATGCAGTCAATTCATGGATTTGCGTTGCAAGGGCAAGGCGAATGCCATTGTGGATAAGCTGGGGATCCAGGATTCGAACCTGGACTAGATGAATCAGAATCACCGGTGCTACCGTTACACCAATCCCCAAAATGCGGCCCAAGTCTACATCGGTCCGCTCCGAAGTTCAACGCCTTCCGATGCTGTCGGTTTCGAGCCATGCGGGGAAATACCCAGTCGTTATCAGCCATCTGGGGCTCTGGGTAAAAATAAATGTGCGATTCGAGCATCAGTCGAGTAGACTTGATGCGAATCGTTCCGTGGGCAATAGGAGGCCCCGGACGGTCGAGCGGCCATGCCTTCCCGGCGTGGCCACCAACAAGACGAGCGAGGAGAAACGATGAGCACGATCAAGACGACACTGGCGGCCGCCGCGCTGCTAGCCGCAGCTGGCGTGAGCCTGGCCCAGGATTCCCAGTTCCTGTTCACCAATTCTGACGACCCCGGCATCGACGCCTTCATCGGCGGAGTCCATAGCCGGATCATTGATGTGACCAACCCCGGGGCCTCCCTGGCTGGCATTGTCCAGGTTGGTTCGAGCTTCTACTTCAATGACGGCGCAGCCAACTTCGACCCTTCGCTGACCAGCGGCCTGTTCCGCCTGGACGGAGCCTTCGGCACGCCGTCGATTACTCCGATTGCCACCGGCCAGCCCATCGAGAACCCCATCGGCCTCCAGTGGGACGCGGGCCGGGGCAACTTCTTCACGGTCAACAACCCGATTACCGCCACCCCCGGCGGCGTGGAAGGCATCCTGGGCATCACGATGGGCGGCTCGGTGACCACCGTCTTCGAGCAGGACCTCTCCCAGCCGCGGCCCCGCTACCAGGGGGCCACCCGACTGGCCCGCGAGGCCTTCACCGACAGCTATCTGGTGACCAGCCCCAACGGCAGCGGCGCGGTGGTCGGCCCGGGCGAACTCGGCACCGGCAGCGCCCTGTTCCGCATCGACATCGATGGCTCGCTCTCGGGTTCGGACTCGCTCGTGGTCGACCTGGCCGACACTGCCGTGACCGGCTTGGCCGAGCCCCTGCTCGACACCGCGGGCATTGCCGTCAACCCCAACAACGGCCTGGTCTACCTGACCGATCGCAATCGCGGGTCGATCTACGAGCTGACGCTCGACGGCTCGGGCGCATTCGACTCGATCCGCGTGCTGGTCGACGGCTTGACGGGCCCCGAGGAGATCCAGTACGATCCTTTCAATGATCGTCTGGTGTTCGATGAGAACGACGGCGCTGGCATTGGCCGCATCAGCCAGGTCGAGCTCGATGGCTCGGGCGTGACGGTCCTGCTCGACGGCGTGGACACCCGCGGCATCGTCGTGGTGCCCGCCCCGGCCTCGCTCTCGCTGCTGGCACTGGGTGGCCTGGCCGCCGTTCGCCGTCGCCGCTAAGCGATC
This sequence comes from uncultured Phycisphaera sp., assembly GCA_964352795.1. Taxonomy (GTDB): domain Bacteria; phylum Planctomycetota; class Phycisphaerae; order Phycisphaerales; family UBA1924; genus JAHCJI01. The sequence continues at coordinate 1,445 of CAYGTM010000108.1, read as the reverse complement.
TGTTTCTCTGCAACACCCGAAGGGTGTGGCGCGTACAAACTGTGCTGAAACGATGGCCGATGGGCAATGCTCAGCGGTCATTGGTATTTGTTTGGAGGAGTGCTTCGTTCGAGAGGGAGATCGAGATGATTGGATGCCGTGCACGTGTGATGGGTGCCCTGGCCCTTGGTGTTGTTGGTGCCGCCGCGATGGGTGAAGAAACAGGCTTCGACGGATTCGCGTCGGGCTTTCTCGGACGATCGTTCGCCGACGGTGGCATCACCTTTTCGGAGAACCTGTGGTTTCCCGGCGGGAACCAGGTGCAGTTCGCCGCGACCAACGGCACGGGCTCGATCGGCTCGTTCCCAGAGTTCAGCCCGGTGAACGTGATGACCACCGGTTCGTGGTCGACAGGCCCGGTGCTGGGCTTCACACGCACACACCAATGGATCGCCACGACCGGCGTCGAGGCCAACTCCGCCCGGATCGACCTGTTCTGGCTTGGTCGCCCGAACTGGGAGGGCACCGAAGTTTGCCTCGAAGGATTGGTGGGCGACGACGTGGTGGTGAGCGACTGCTTCATCCATCCGGGCGTGATGCCCACGGACATCCAGCACACACGGATGGAGATATCGGGCGTCGAGTTCGAGCGCATCCGGTTCATCGCCCGCGGCGGCACCGTGCCCGGCGAGCTCGACGGCATCCTGGCGGTGTTCGACAACGTGGCCATCGAGGCCGGCGAGGCCTGCCGCGTGGACATCGACGGCGACGGCGAGCTGACGATCTTTGATTTCCTGGGCTACCAGAACCTGTTCGACGCGGGCGACCTGGCGGCCGACTTCGACAGCGATGGCGAGCTGACGATCTTCGACTTTCTCGCGTTCCAGAACGAGTTCGACGCCGGGTGCCCGTAAGCCGGCCATAGATAGATCGTTCCCTTGCCGGTCACCCATGCAGAACACTACGAGCGCCGTGCGAACTCGCACGGCACTCGTTTTTATGATGGCGTCTGGGATACCCACACGCCTCAGGAGGCGCGCCTCGGGAGAGTGATAGGACGAATCAGCGGCGGCGGCGGGCCAGGGCGCCCAGGCCGGCGGCGCCCAGCAGCATTGCCGTGGCCGGCGCGGGCACGACGCCCTCGACCAAAGCATCGCCCACGTCGGCGCCCGTCAGGTCGGTGCTGGCCAGGCCCGCGCCTTGCAGGAAGCTGGCGAACTCGCTGGACACCAGAAGGTCGGCCCCGATGCGCAGGCCGTCGCCGGTGGCCGAGAGGTCGCTGGGCGTGCCCACGTCGAAGAGGATGGCCTCGATGCCCGTGGTGCTGGCCACGAAGAAGCCGCTGCGAAGCCCGCCCACGCGCGTGTCGTCAAAGCCGATGGTGAAGTTGCCCACCTCGACCGAGTCCATGTTGAAGAAGACGCTGCCGGTGTGCTCGATCGTGCCGCCGCAGCTGGCCCGGTCGG